>NZ_JBHXEM010000021.1:0-93374 GCF_042724755.1 Kitasatospora sp. NPDC127067
AACCAATTTTTCTTGTGGTCTGGGGTGAGTTTATTTTTTATTATGCGTGGGGGGGTGGTGCGCGCGGCGCGGCCCCCCCCCACCCCAATCGGGCCGGGGCCCCCCCGGGCCGGCCCCGCCCCGCGCCGGAGAAATGCCACAAGCTCAGGGGGAGGTGAGGGCAGCCCGCGGCAAGGTGCCACAGGAACGCGCAAAGGCCTGGAAATGCGGGTTGTGCCGCGCACCGGGCAAGCCGGAGCGCGGCACGGCCGCGCCGGCCCGCCGGTTCGCGCACCGGGCCTGCCGGGAGGCGGTCCAACCGGGCGCACCCCGCTCGACCGCTGCCCGCGCGACGTCATCACCGCGGGCCGGCACGTCGCCTCGGTGGAGAAGGTCCTCGACGGCGTCGGCGACCTCCGGCTCGGGGGCGCCCCCGGCTCCCCGCACTTCTGATCCGGCCGGGCCGGGCCGGGCGGACGGGGGCGCCGACGGCAGGGGCCGGCTCGCCGCGGTGGTCGAGCCGGCCCGGAAGATGTCGGGGTGCCGGGTGCCGGGTGCCGGGTGCGGGCGCGGGCGCGGGCGCGGGTGCGGGCGCGGGCCTCAGGCCTCCTCGCGCCAGCCCTCGTAGCCGGTCGCGAGGGTGTCGAGGGCGTGCAGCAGGGCGGGGGTCCAGCCGTTCTCCGGGGCCTCGGCGACGACCAGCCACTGGGCGTCCTCGGCGTCGTCCTCGCCCGCGAGCGCGTCGCGGACGACTTCGAGCTCGCCGAGGTCGGGCTGGGTGGCGCCGAGTTCCTCGGCCGCCTCCTGGGCGGTGTCGCGGTCGGGCAGGACGAGCAGCTGCCGGGCGTACGGGTCGTCGACGTCCGGGAGGTCGGTGGTCTGGTTCTCGCTCACCGGCCCATTGTCCAGGTCGGGCCGCCCGCTCCGTCGGGCGGGAGTGTCCGCGGCCCGTGGGATGCTGGTAGGCGATGGCCAGGAAGAGTGCACCCGACGACCTGCTCGCCCCGCTGACCCTCGCGGTCGGCCAGGAGGAGCTGCTGCTGGACCGCGCGGTCGCCCAGGTGGTGGCGGCGGCGAAGGCGGCGGACCCGGACACCGACGTGCGGGACCTGCCGCCCGGCGGCCTGCAGCCCGGCAGTTTGGCCGAGCTGACCACGCCGTCGCTGTTCGCCGAGCGCAAGGTGATCGTGGTCCGGGCCGCACAGGACCTCTCCGCCGACTCGGTGAAGGAGGTCAAGGCGTACATCGAGGCGCCGGCCGAGGAAGTGATCATGGTGCTGGTGCACGCCGGCGGGGCCAAGGGCAAGGGCCTGCTGGACGCCGGGCGCAAGGCCGGCGGGCGTGAGGTGGCCTGCGCCAAGCTGGCCAAGGCGAGCGAGCGGCTGGCCTTCGTCAAGGGCGAGTTCCGCACCCTGGGCCGCTCGGCGACCCCGGAGGCCTGCCAGGCGCTGCTGGACGCGCTCGGCAGCGACCTGCGCGAGCTGGCCGCCGCCTGCCACCAGCTGACCTCGGACGTCGAGGGCGCGATCGACGAGACGGTGGTGGCCCGTTACTACAGTGGCCGGGCCGAGGCGACCGGCTTCGAGGTGGCGGACCTGGCGGTCACCGGCCGGGCCGCGGAGGCGCTGGAGCGGCTGCGCTGGGCGCTGGCCGTCGGCCAGCCGCCGACCGGCATCACGTACGCGCTGGCCTCCGGGGTGCGCAGCATCGGCCGGCTGGCGAGCGCCGGGCGGAACATGCGCCCGGGAGACCTGGCCCGCGAGCTGGGCATGCCGCCGTGGAAGGTCGACCGGGTCCGCCAGCAGATGCGCGGCTGGACGGGCGACGGGGTGGCCACCGCGCTGACCGCGATCGCCCAGGCCGACGCCGCCGTCAAGGGCGGATCGGACGACCCGGCCTTCGCCCTGGAGCGCGCGGTGGTCGCCGTCGCCCGGGCATCCCGGGCCGGCTCCCGGCAGGCCTACTGACGGCCCGCCTACTGACGGCCCGCCCACCGACGGTCCGCCCACTGATGGTCCGTCCACTGGCGGGGCGGGGCGGCGGTGCGAGCGGTCCGGCCTACTTCTTCATGGCCCGGAGGGCGTCCTGCCCGTCGGACTGGAGGGCGCCGCGCAGCTCGTCCTTGGACGGCGGCTTGCCCTTGCCCTCGGTGTAGCTGGCCGAGTAGGTGACGTAGTACGTCATCCCGCCGTCGCGGATGTCCAGCTCGGCGTAGACGCTGTGGTACTGGTCCGAGCCGTCGTCCTTGTACAGGAAGTACGCCTCCTCGCCGAGCCCCGCGATGTCGGTGACCTGGTAGCCGCGCGCCCGGTAGAGCTCCTTGTTGGCCTCCAGCTCGGGCGCCGGGTTGACCGCCTTGTGCAGGTCGACGCGCATGTAGAGGTTGGCGTACTCGCTGTCGCTGGTGCCGCCGGTGCGCTTGAGCGACATCGAGCAGTTCATGCTGTCCAGCGCCGGGTGCCGGTCGGTGTGGTGGGTCGGTTTGGAGGTGTCCGAGACGGAGTACGTCTGGAGGATCTTCGTGGGCTTGCCGGTGGTGCAGAAGTCGTCGGAGAGCCGGTAGCCGCGCAGGTCGCGCGGGGAGGACTGGCTGGTGACCAGGCCGGGGACGGTCATCACGGCGGCGGCCCAGCCGACCGAGACGATCACCGCTCCGACGAACGCCCAGACGGCGTTGCGCCGCAGGTTCCCGCCCCGTCCGGGGCCCGGGACGGCGGGCAGGCCGGGCGCGGTGGGCAGCCCCGGGGGCGGTCCGAAGCCGCCCGCGCCCGCGGGTCCCGGGGCGCCCGGTACCGGCTGCGCGCCCCCGCCCGGTTGCTGCGGGAAGCCGTACCCCTGCCCGTTCGGTGCTGGTGGCGGCGGTGGCGTCGTCATGGAAGTTCCCCCTGGACCTGGCGTCGGGGTGCTCCCCGCACCTCGAACCGCACCTCGAACGGACCCGACCGACCATAGCGGCCGGACCGCGGAACGCGACAGGCGCCGCAGTGGTCTCCGGGTAGGAGGCCGACTGCGACGCCTGTCGTACTGCTTGGTTGCACCGCACCCGCGTGGCGAACGCAGGCCGCGTACGGTGCGAGTCTCGCGCGCCTCGGGGGTCCGGGTAGAGGGCCGGGTCGTCCCGAAGCGATGGGGGTCACCGCCCCCGGGGGCGTCAGGCCTGGACGGCCGTGTTGACGCGCTTGGTGATGGCCGACTTCTTGTTGGCGGCCTGGTTGGCGTGGATGACGCCCTTGCTCACGGCCTTGTCCAGCGCCTTGGAGGCGGCGCGGGCCAGCTCGGTGGCCTTCTCGGTCTCGCCGGCGGCAGCGGCCTCACGGGCCTTGCGCAGGGCGGTCTTCAGCGAGGACTTGACGGCCTTGTTGCGCAGGCGCGCCTTCTCGTTGGTCTTGTTGCGCTTGATCTGGGACTTGATGTTCGCCACGAAGGAGCCTCAGTCTGTCTAAAGATTGTGAACGGGGTTGCAACCGGCGGCCTTCGGTCAAGCTGAGAGGGCATGCCGAGGCCAGGTGCAGCAGCCCACGCTACCAGGGGCCCGCTGCCCGCCCCAAACCGGGCGCCCGCGAGGACCACCCCCGGACGCTCGCGACGCCCGCCCCCGGGCCCGCGCGAGGACCGCCCCCGGAGGCTCGCGAGCGCCGCCCCCGGTGCCCACGGGGACCGCCCCGGGTGCCCGGGAGACTCCCGGACGGTGCCCCGGGCCGCAGTCGTGGGAAGATGGGAGGAACTATTTCGATCGGACGAGACTGTCCGGTCCCCGGGAAACCGGTCAGCGATGATCCGGACACCCCCGGCCCCGGACCAACGGAGAATCGGACCAAGGTGCCCGCGACCCCCAGCAATGTGCCAGAGCCCAGCCGTACCGACCCGGCGCTGATCCGCAACTTCTGCATCATCGCCCACATCGACCACGGCAAGTCGACGCTCGCAGACCGGATGCTGCAGATCACCGGCGTCGTCGACCCCCGGCAGATGCGTGCCCAGTACCTCGACCGCATGGACATCGAGCGTGAGCGCGGCATCACCATCAAGTCGCAGGCGGTCCGCCTCCCGTGGGCGCCGAAGACCGGCCCGAACGCCGGGGCGACCCACATCCTCAACATGATCGACACCCCCGGCCACGTGGACTTCACGTACGAGGTGTCCCGTTCCCTCGCCGCGTGCGAGGGCACCATCCTGGTGGTCGACGCGGCCCAGGGCATCGAGGCGCAGACCCTCGCCAACCTGTACCTGGCGCTGGAGAACGACCTCACGATCGTCCCGGTCCTCAACAAGATCGACCTCCCGGCCGCCCAGCCGGAGAAGTACGCCGCCGAGATCGCCCACATCATCGGCTGTGACCCGTCCGACGTGCTCCAGGTCAGCGCCAAGACCGGCCTGGGCGTCGAGGACCTGCTGGACCACATCGTCAACACCGTCCCGGCCCCGGTCGGCGTCAAGGACGCCCCGGCCCGCGCGATGATCTTCGACTCGGTGTACGACTCCTACCGCGGCGTGGTCACCTACGTCCGTGTCGTGGACGGCCAGCTCACCAAGCGCGAGCGCATCGCGATGATGTCCACCGGCGCCACCCACGAGCTGCTGGAGATCGGCGTCATCTCGCCCGAGCCGAAGGTCGCGGACGGCCTCGGCGTCGGCGAGGTGGGCTACATCATCACCGGTGTGAAGGACGTCCGGCAGTCCAAGGTCGGTGACACGATCACCTCGATGCACAAGGGCGCCACCGAGCCGCTCGGCGGCTACAAGGACCCGCGCCCGATGGTGTTCTCCGGCCTGTACCCGCTGGACGGCTCGGACTACCCGCTGCTGCGCGACGCCCTGGACAAGCTGCGCCTCAACGACGCCGCGCTGGTGTACGAGCCGGAGACCTCGGTCGCGCTCGGCTTCGGCTACCGCTGCGGCTTCCTCGGCCTGCTGCACCTGGAGATCATCCGGGAGCGCCTGGAGCGCGAGTTCAACCTCGACCTGATCTCCACCGCCCCGAACGTGGTCTACCGGGTGGTGATGGAGGACGGCACCGAGCACACCGTCACCAACCCGAGCGAGTTCCCGACCGGCAAGATCTCCGAGGTGTTCGAGCCGGTCGTGCGCGGCACCATCCTGGCGCCCAACGAGTTCGTCGGCGCGATCATGGAGCTCTGCCAGTCCCGCCGCGGCAACCTCCAGGGCATGGACTACCTCTCCGAGGACCGGGTCGAGCTGCGCTACACCCTGCCGCTCGCGGAGATCGTCTTCGACTTCTTCGACCAGCTGAAGTCCAAGACCCGCGGTTACGCCTCGCTGGACTACGAGCCCATCGGCGAGCAGGCCGCCCAGCTGGTGAAGGTCGACATCCTGCTGCACGGCGACCCGGTGGACGCGTTCTCCGCGATCGTCCACAAGGACAAGGCCTACAGCTACGGCGTGATGATGGCGGGCAAGCTCCAGAAGCTCATCCCCCGCCAGCAGTTCGAGGTGCCGATCCAGGCGGCCATCGGCTCCCGGGTGATCGCCCGTGAGACGGTCCGCGCGATCCGCAAGGACGTCCTCGCCAAGTGCTACGGCGGTGACATCTCCCGTAAGCGGAAGCTGCTGGAGAAGCAGAAGGAAGGCAAGAAGCGGATGAAGATGGTCGGCAGCGTGGAGGTCCCGCAGGAGGCCTTCATCGCCGCGCTGTCCACCGACGCCGAGACGCCGAAGGACAAGAAGTAGCGGTACGGCGGCGACGCACGCCGGAAGGGCCCGGGTACCCGCCCGGGCCCTTCCGGCGTTTCCGGAGCCCCCGCCCCCGGCCCCGGCGTTTCCGGAGCCCCCGGCCCCGCCCCCCGGCCCCGGCACGTCCGGCGCTTCCGACAGCGGCCGGCGGGGACGGCGGGCCTACTTCAGGCTGTTGAGGACCACGGCGACGATCGCCGCCTTCGCCAGCCGCCCCGCGGTGCCGGTGAACACGGTGGGCCGCATCGAGTCGTCCGGGCGGACCACCTGGAGCAGCCCGTCCCGCCGGCCGAGGCTCACGCACTGCACCTGGTACCGGAACGAGAACGGCCCCTCGGTGCGCCCGTCCAGCAGCTTGCCGAGGTACTGGCCCTGCGGCAGGGCGGTGGCGCAGCCCATCCTCAGGGTGCCGATGCCGGGGACGGTGACCGCGGCGGCGTCGCCGATCACATGGACGTCCGGGTGGGAGACCGACCGCAGGTGGTCGTCCACCACGGCCCGGCCGCGCCCGTCCACGGCCAGTCCGGCCTCCGCGGCCAGTGGGTGCGGCTCCAGCGAGGCGGCCCAGACGACGAGGTCGGCCTCGATCGGGCCGGCGGTGGTGCGCAGCCCGTCCGGGGTGACCTCGGTGACGGTGGTGTTCTCGTGGACGCTCGCGCCGAGCCGGTCGAGGACGCGCCGGACGTGGGCCCGGCCCTTGGCCGAGTAGACGCCGCCGACCAGGCCGGACGCGACGATCCGCACCTGCCAGGAGGGGTGGGCCTCGGCGAGTTCGGTGGCCAGCTCGATGCCGGTGGCGCCGCCGCCGACCACGGCCAGGGTGCCGGGCCGGTCGGCCGTGTCGATCCGGCGGCGCAGCTCGGCGGCGCGTTCCGCCGGGTAGGCGAGCTGTTCGGCGCCGGGGACGGCGTGCCAGGCGGTGCGGCTGCCGAGGGCGTGGACCAGGGTGTCGTACCCGAGGGTGGTGCCGTCGTCGAGCCGGACCTCGTGCGCGGCCGGGTCGAGTCCGACGGCCCGGGCCCGGCGGTGGGTGATCCGGCCGCCGCGGGTGAGCTCGCCGATGGTGGGCCAGTCGCGGCCGCGGCCGGCCGCGGTCTCGTGCTGGCGGATGCGGTGCAGGATCCGCTCCTCGGGGGCGACCAGGGTGACGTCGTGGTGCCGGCCGGCGCCCTTGGCCGCGGTGAGCCCGGCGTACCCGGCGCCCAGTACGACGATCCGTTGCCCGGTGGTGGTGCTGCTCATCTCGTCCGCCTCCTCGCGAGGGCGCTCCGGTGGAGCGCTGTTCGGGAAGGGGACGACGCGGCCGGCCGGGGTGTGACGGTGACCGGTGTCACAGCTCCACGGCGGGGACCCGGGCGAGCTTCTCGGGGTTGACCACGACGTGCGCCTCGGCGATCCGCCCGTCGGCCACGGTGAAGGCGAGGACGCCGCCGACCGTGCCGGTGGCCCGGTCGTACCAGACCAGTCCGGGTTCGCCGTTGACCTCGGCGGTGGTGGTGGCGGTGTCGGGGGTGAACCACTTGGCGACCAGGCCGGCCACCATCCGGGCCACCCGGTCGGCGCCGTGGATCGGGCGGACTCCGGCGCGGACGATGCCGCCGCCGTCGGAGTGCCAGACCACGTCGGGGTCGAGGACCTCCATCAGGGCGAGGATGTCGCCGCGGGTGCTGGCGGCGGCGAAGGCCTCGACGGCCTGGCGGTGCTCGGCCCGGTCGGTTCGGCCGGTGCGCCGGGCGGCGTCCTGTGCGCGGCCGCCGTCGCGGACCCGGCGGCGGGCCCGGGAGGCGAGCTGGCGGGCGGCGTCGGGGGTGCGTTCCAGGGAGGCGGCGATCTCCTCGAAGCCGACCGCGAAGACGTCGTGCAGCACGAAGGCGGCCCGTTCGGCGGGGGTGAGCTGTTCCAGTACGGTCAGCAGGGCGAGCGAGACGGACTCGCCGCGTTCGGCCAGTTCGGCGGGGGAGTCGGGGCCGGTGGCGTAGGTGACGGCGGGCTCGGGCAGCCACTCGCCGTAGTAGGCCTCGCGGCGGGCCCGGGCGGAGCCCAGCTGGTCGTAGCAGAGCCGGGTGACGACGGTGGTGAGGAAGGCGCGCGGGTCGGCGACGGCGGAGCGGTCGGCGGCCCGCCAGCGAAGCCAGGCGTCCTGGAGGACGTCCTCGGCGTCGGTGAACGAGCCGAGCAGCCGGTAGGCGACCGAGCCCAGGTAGCGGCGGTTCGCCTCGAAGGCGTCCGGCGTCCGCGGAGTACCGGAGGCAGCGGGGGTACCGGGGGCAGCGGGGGTGCCGGGGGCGGCAGGGGTGTCCGGGCGGTCCGGGGCCTGGTCGTCGATCACGGGCCCAACGTAGCGCGCGGTGTCCGCGAAGCGAAGGGCCGGGGCGGGAAGTCCCCGCCCCGGCCCTCCGGTCGGCCGGACGTCAGTCCATCTCGACCGCGGCCTCGGCGAACTGTGCCTGGTAGAGCCGGGCGTAGGCGCCGTCGGCGGCGATCAGCTCGTCGTGCGAGCCCTGCTCGACGATCGAGCCGTTCTCCATCACCAGGATCACGTCGGCGTCCCGGATGGTGGAGAGCCGGTGGGCGATCACGAAGCTGGTGCGGCCGGTGCGCAGCCGGGCCATGGCCCGCTGGATCAGCACCTCGGTGCGGGTGTCGACGGAGCTGGTCGCCTCGTCCAGGACCAGGATGGACGGCTGGGCGAGGAACGCCCGGGCGATGGTGATCAGCTGCTTCTCGCCGGTGCTGACGTTGGTGCCCTCGTCGTCGATGACGGTGTCGTAGCCGTCCGGCAGGGTGCGCACGAAGCGGTCGACGTGGGCGGCCCTGGCGGCCTCGACGACCTGTTCGCGGGTGGCCGACTCGGCGCCGTAGGCGATGTTGTCGGCGATGGTGCCGCCGAACAGCCAGGTGTCCTGGAGCACCATGCCGATGCCGGAGCGCAGTTCCTCGCGGGACATCGCGGCGATGTCCACGCCGTCGAGGGTGATCCGTCCGGAGCTGACCTCGTAGAACCGCATCAGCAGGTTGACCAGGGTGGTCTTGCCGGCGCCGGTGGGGCCGACGATGGCGACGGTCTGCCCGGGTTCGACCTTGAGCGAGAGGTCCTCGATGAGCGGCTTCTCGGGGTCGTAGCGGAAGGCCACGTCCTGGAAGGCGACCCGGCCGTGCAGTACGTCGGGCCGTTCGGGCATGGCCGGTTCGGGGCTCTGCTCGGGGGCGTCCAGCAGCTCGAAGACGCGCTCGGCGGAGGCGACGCCGGACTGCACCAGGTTGGCCATGCTGGCGACCTGGGTGAGCGGCTGGCTGAACTGCCGCGAGTACTGGATGAACGCCTGGACGTCGCCGATGGACAGCGAGCCGCTGGCCACCCGCAGGCCGCCGACGACGGCGACCAGCACGTACTGGAGGTTGCCGATCAGCATCATCGCGGGCTGGATGGTGCCGGAGATGAACTGGGCCTTGTAGCTGGCCTGGTAGAGCGCGTCGTTGTGCTCGCGGAAGGTCTCCGCGGACTCCTGCTGGCGCCCGAACACCTTGACCAGGGTGTGGCCGGTGTACATCTCCTCGATGTGGGCGTTGAGCTGGCCGGTGGACTTCCACTGCTGGACGAACTGCGGCTGGGCCCGCTTGCCGACCTTGGTGGCGACGATCACCGAGGCGGGCACCGAGACCAGTGCGATCACGGCGAGCAGCGGGGAGATCCAGAACATCATCGCGAGCACGCCGACCACGGTGAGCAGCGAGTTGACGACCTGTCCGAGGGTCTGCTGCATGGACTGGCCGATGTTGTCGATGTCGTTGGTGACCCGGCTGAGCACCTCGCCGCGCGGCTGCTTGTCGAAGTAGCTGAGCGGCAGCCGGGAGAGCTTGGCCTCGACGTCCTGGCGCAGCCGGTAGCCGGCGGCCTGGATGGCGCGGGTGGCCAGTCGGCCCTGGAAGATCCCGAAGACGGCGGAGGCGACGTAGATGCCAAGCACCCAGAGCAGGACGGTGCCGATGGCGCCGAAGTCCATGCCCTGGCCGGGGGTGAAGTCGACGGAGGAGAGCAGGTCGGCGACGCCGCCCTCGCCGTGGGCGCGCAGCCCGTCGACGACCTGTTCCTTGGAGGTGCCGGCCTGGAAGCGGGCGCCGACGACGCCGGCGAAGATCAGGTCGGTGGCGTCGCCGAGGATCTTGGGGCCGATGACGGCGCAGCCGATGCCGATGACGCCGAGGATCAGGACGCCGATCAGGGTGTTGCGTTCGGGGCGCAGCAGGCCGAGGACGCGCTTGCCGGAGCCCTTGAAGTCCATGGACTTCTCGGTGCCCTGGCCGCCCATGAAGCGGCCGGGGCCGGCGGGGCCGCGGCGGGCGGCGGCGGCCTGGGAGTCGCTGGGCAGTCCGGTGTCCTTCGGCGGGGCGTCCTTCTTCAGGGTGTCCGTGGGGGCGCCGCCGGGGGCCTGCCCCTTGTCCAGGTCGGACTTTCCGGGCGTGGTCACGCCGCCTCCTGCTCGGTGAGCTGGGAGAGCACGATCTCCCGGTACGTCGGGTTGTCGGCCATCAGCTCGTGGTGGGTTCCGGTGCCGACGACGGCGCCCTCGTCGAGGACGACGATCCGGTCGGCGTCGCGGATGGTGGACACGCGCTGGGCGACGATCAGGACGGTGGCGTCGGAGGTCTCGCGGGCGAGGGCCTTGCGGAGCTTGGCGTCGGTGGCGTAGTCGAGTGCGGAGAAGGAGTCGTCGAAGAGGTAGACGGATGGCCGGCGGACCAGGGTCCGGGCGATGGCCAGGCGTTGGCGCTGGCCGCCGGAGACGTTGCCGCCGCCCTGGGCGATGGGGGCGTCGAGGCCTTCGGGCAGCTTCTCGACGAACTCCTTGGCCTGGGCGATCTCCAGGGCGTGCCAGAGCTCCTCGTCGGTGGCGTCGGGCCGGCCGTAGCGGAGGTTGCTGGCGACGGTGCCGGAGAAGAGGTAGGGCTTCTGCGGGACGATGCCGACGTTCTCGGCGAGCGCGGCGGGGGCGAGTTCGCGGACGTCGACGCCGTCGAGCAGGACCTGGCCGGAGGTGGCGTCGAAGAGCCGGGGGACGAGGCCGAGCAGGGTGGACTTGCCGCTGCCGGTGGAGCCGATGATCGCGGTGGTCTCGCCGGGGCGGGCGGTGAGGTCGATGGCGCGCAGCACCGGGGCCTCGGCGCCGGGGTAGCGGAAGTCGACGTCGCGCAGTTCCAGGTTGCCGCGGCGCAGCACCTTCTGGACGGGGTCGGTGGGCGGGACGACGCTGCTGTGGGTGCCGAGGACCTCCTCGATGCGCTCGGCGCAGACCTCGGCGCGCGGCACCATCATGAACATGAAGGTGGCCATCATGACGCTCATCAGGATCTGCATCAGGTAGGAGAGGAACGCGGTGAGCGCGCCGATCTCCATGGCGCCGCTGTCGATGCGGTGGGCACCGAACCAGAGCACGGCGACGCTGGAGACGTTCACCACCAGCATGACGGCGGGGAACATGATGGACATCAGCCGGCCGACCTGACGGGCGACCTGGGTGAGGTCCTCGTTGGCGTCGGCGAAGCGGGCCTGTTCCTGGTCGTCCTTGACGAAGGCGCGGATGACCCGGATGCCGGTGATCTGCTCGCGCAGGACCCGGTTCACGGTGTCGATCCGCTCCTGCATGCTGCGGAACCGGGGGCGCAGCGCGCGGACCAGCAGGACCACGACGACGCCGAGCGCGGGGATGACGGCGAGCAGCAGGCCGGACAGCGGGACGTCCTGGTTGAGCGCCATGATGATGCCGCCGACGCACATGATCGGCGCGGCGACCATGAGCGTGAAGCTCATCAGGGCGAGCATCTGGACCTGCTGGACGTCGTTGGTGGTCCGGGTGATCAGCGAAGGGGCGCCGAACTGGCCGACCTCGCGGGCGGAGAAGCTCTGCACCCGGTCGAAGACGGCGGCGCGGACGTCCCGGCCGAAGGCCATGGCGGTGCGCGCGCCGATGAAGACGGCGCCGACCGAGCACAGGGCCTGGAGGACGGTGACGGCGATCATCACCCCGCCGACGCGCAGGATGTAGCCGGTGTCGCCCTTGACCACGCCGTCGTCGATGATGTCGGCGTTGAGCGTCGGCAGGTAGAGCGCCGCGAGGGTGGACACCAGCTGGAGCAGTACCAGCAGGGTGATCGGTCGGGAGTACGGGCGCAGGTACGCCCTCAGCAATCTGATCAGCACTAGCACACTCTTGTCGTCGCCGGTCGGGTTCGCACCCCAATTCTCCGTGTTCTGTAGCGTCGTACAGGTCATTCGGCGTGCGGGAGCCGGAGGTTTGCCGGGCCTTTGCCGAACGGACGGGTCCGGCACCGGTGGCGCGGGGGCGTGCCGTCGGGCGCTGCCCTCTTACGGAATGACCGGTTTCCCCCTAGGCTGCTGATTGCCCCTTTGTTACTGACCGGTACCGTTCAGGTGAACCGGGGCCCGGCGACCGCCCCCACGGACGCCGCGACAATCCAGACGGCCACCCGCCCCCGGAGGTCCTCGTTGAGTTCCGCGCAGTCCCTGATCGGCTCCGGCAGGTCCGACCTCGTCGCCGGGCGTCCGGCCTCCGTCGCCCACCTGTTCCTGGAGCGGGTCGCCCTGACCCCGAACGCCGAGGCCTACCGCTACCCCTCGCCCGTGGACGAGCAGGCCGCCGACGGCGCGCCCGGCGCCGAGCAGTGGCGTTCGCTCACCTGGGCGCAGACCGCGACCCGGGTCAAGGCCGTGGCCGCCGGCCTGATGGCACTCGGCATCCACCCCGAGGACCGGGTGGCCCTGGCCTCCTCGACCCGGCTGGAATGGATCGTCGCCGACCTCGGCGCCATGTGCGCGGGCGCCGCGATCACCACCGTCTACCCGAGCACCAACGCGGACGAGACGGCGTTCATCCTCTCCGACTCCGGCTCCCGGGCGCTGTTCGCCGAGAACGCGGCCCAGCTGGCCAAGGCCGTCGAGCAGCTCGACCAGCTGCCCGAGCTGCGCACCGTGATCCTCTTCGACGCGCCCGCCGAGGCCCCCGAGAGCGCCGGCCTGGAGCTGCTCACCCTCGCGGAGCTGGAGGAGCGCGGCGCCCGGTACCTGGCGGAGCACCCGGACGCGGTGGAGAAGGCCGTCGACGGGCTCGACAAGGAGCAGCTGGCCACCCTCATCTACACCTCCGGCACCACCGGCCGCCCCAAGGGCGTGCGCCTGGTGCACGACTGCTGGGCGTACGAGGGCCGGGCGCAGGAGGCCAGCGGACTGCTGGGCCCCGACGACGTGCAGTTCATGTGGCTGCCGCTGTCGCACGTGTTCGGCAAGACGCTGATCTCCGGGCAGATCGCCACCGGGCACGTGATGGCGGTGGACGGCCGGGTGGACCGGATCATCCACAACCTGCCGGTGATCCGGCCGACCATCATGGCCTCGGCCCCGCGCATCTTCGAGAAGGTCTACAACGGCATCGCGGGCAAGGCCCGGGCCGAGGGCGGCGCCAAGTACAAGATCTTCCTGTGGGCGGCGAAGGTCGCCCGCGAGCACGCCCGGGCGGTCCAGGAGAGCCGGGTGGCCACCGGCACCGAGACGGCCCCGCTGGGCCTGCGGGCGCAGCACGCGCTCGCCGACAAGCTGGTGTACGCGAAGATCCGGGCGGCCTTCGGGGGCCGGCTGCGCGGTGCGGTCTCCGGCAGCGCCGCGCTCGCCCCGGAGATCGGCTACTTCTTCATCGGCGCCGGCGTGCCGATCCTGGAGGGCTACGGCCTGAGCGAGACCAGCGCCGGCTCCTGCGTCAACCGCGCGGAGGACGTGCGGATCGGCACGGTGGGCCGCCCGCTGCCCGGCACCGAGGTGCGGATCGCCGAGGACGGCGAGATCCTGCTGCGCGGCCCGGGCGTCATGCGCGGCTACCACAACCTGCCGGAGAAGACCGCCGAGGTGCTGGAGTCGGACGGCTGGTTCCACACCGAGGACATCGGCGAGCTCACCCCGGACGGCTTCCTGCGGATCACCGACCGCAAGAAGGACCTGTTCAAGACCTCCGGCGGCAAGTACGTGGCGCCCAGCGAGGTCGAGGGCAAGTTCAAGGCGGTCTGCCCGTTCGTCAGCAACATCCTGGTGATCGGCAACGGCCGCAACTTCTGCACCGCGCTGATCGGCCTGGACGAGGCGGTCCTCCTGCCGTGGGCCGCCGAGCGCGGCCTGGCCGGCAAGAGCTACGCCGAACTGGCCGCCGAGCCGGCCGTGCACCAGCTGATCGAGGGCTTCGTCAAGCGGGTCAACGCCGACCTCCAGCGCTGGCAGACGATCAAGAAGTTCCACCTGCTGCCGCGCGACCTGGACATCGAGCACGGCGAGCTCACCCCGAGCCTGAAGATCAAGCGCCCGGTGGTCGAGCGGACCTACGCGGACGCCGTGGCGGCCATGTACGCGGGCGCCAACGAGGCCTGAGCCGCCCCGCCCCGTACGGCTCACCCGAACGGGTGCGCCGTACGGGACAATGGGCTCATGCCCTCCGCACTCCCCGACGGCGATCCGGTGCCGTCCGACGGTTCCCTGCCCGCGCACGCCCTCGACGGGCTGGGCGACCGGCCGTTCGGCTTCTACCTGCACGTTCCGTACTGCGCCAGCCGCTGCGGCTACTGCGACTTCAACACCTACACCGCCACCGAGCTGCGCTCCTCCGGGGCGGTCGCCTCGCAGGACACGTACGCGGACAACGTGGTCGCCGAGATCCGCCTCGCCCGGAAGGTGCTGGGGGACACGGACCTCCCGGTGCGGACCGTCTTCCTCGGCGGCGGCACCCCGACCCTGCTGCCCGCCCGCGACCTGGTGAAGATGCTCGCCGCGATCCGCGAGGAGTTCGGGCTCGCCGAGGACGCCGAGGTCACCACCGAGGCCAACCCGGAGTCGGTCGACCCGGCGTACCTGGCCGAACTGCGCGAGGGCGGCTACAACCGGCTCTCCTTCGGCATGCAGAGCGCCCGCCCGCACGTCCTGAAGCTGCTCGACCGCCACCACACCCCGGGCCGCCCCGAGGCCTGCGTGGCCGAGGCCCGCGCGGCCGGCTTCGAGCACGTCAACCTCGACCTCATCTACGGCACCCCCGGCGAGTCCGACGACGACTGGCGGGCCTCCCTGGACGCCGCCATCGGCGCCGGGCCCGACCACGTCTCCGCGTACTCGCTGATCGTCGAGGAGGGCACCCGGCTCGCCGCCCGGGTCAAGCGCGGCGAACTGCCGATGATCGACGACGACGTGCACGCCGACCGCTACCTGATCGCCGAGGAGGCGCTCGCCGCCGCCGGCTACTCCTGGTACGAGGTCTCCAACTGGGCCACCGCCCCCGAGGGCCGCTGCCGCCACAACGAGCTGTACTGGACCGGCGCCGACTGGTGGGGCGCAGGCCCCGGCGCCCACAGCCACGTCGGCGGCGTCCGCTGGTGGAACGCCAAGCACCCCGCCGCCTACGCGCAGGCCCTCGCCGAGCAGCGCACCCCGGCGCTGGCGCGCGAGGTGCTGGCCGAGGAGGACCGCCGCGTCGAGCGGATCCTCCTGGAGCTGCGCCTGGTCGACGGCATCCCCCTGGACCTGCTCACCGACACCGGCCGCAAGGCGGCGGACCGGCACCTCGCCGACGGCCTCCTCGCCGCCGGGCCCTACGAGCGGGGCCGCGCCGCACTGACCTTGCAGGGACGGCTGTTGGCCGACGCGGTTGTACGTGACCTGGTCGACTGACATTCGTTAACGTGGGTGTCAGCCGTCGGAGGGAACGTGCGATGACCGCCATCGGTGATCGGATGACCGGGATCTTCGAGAACCTGGAGGTGCCGGAAGGCGTCAAGGCCGAACTCATCAGGGGGGAAATCGTGATGATGGCCGGGCCTGACATGGTCCACAACCTCATCATCCGGGCCATCCAGCACCAGACGCCGTACACCCGGTGGAATGCACTGACCACGCAGGATGTGGCCTTTCCCCGCGAGGCCAGTGAGCCGCAGCCGGACCTGGTCGTGTTTGAGCGGGGGGCTGCGGAGGAGAGCGGTCGGCTGTTGCCCGCGCTTGCGGTCACCCTGGCGGTCGAGGTGGTTTCGAAGACCAGCGTGCTTCGCGACTACCGGACCAAGCGGGAGCTCTATGCAGAGGGCCAGATTCCCGCATATCTGATTGTCGACCCGATCAAGGGTGTCTGTGTGCTGCTCACCGAGCCGAGTCGAGCGGCGGCCTCCGGGCTGCCGGACTACGCGGTTGAGCGGACCGCGAAGTTCGGCGAGTCGATTCCGCTGGATCTGCTCGACATCACGCTGGACACCTCGGAGTTCCGGACCTACTCCTGACCCGGCAGGGCCGTGAAGTCGATCAACTCCTCCACCCGGCCCAGCAGTTCGGGCTCCAGGTCCTTGTAGCTGTTCACCTTCGACAGGATGTGCTTCCAGGCCGCCGGGGTGTCCACCGGCCAGCCGAGGCGGCGGCAGGTGCCCTCCTTCCAGTCCTCGCCCCGCGGGACGGCGGGCCAGCCGGGGATGCCCACGCTGGAGGGCTTCACGGCCTGCCAGATGTCGATGTAGGGGTGGCCGACGACCAGCACCGAGTCGCCGGTGACCTGGGCGGCGATGCGGTGCTCCTTGGTCCCCGGCAGCAGGTGGTCGACCAGGACGCCGAGGCGGCGGCCGGGGCCGGGGGCGAAGTCGGCGACGATCGCGGGCAGGTCGTCGATGCCGCGCAGGTACTCGACGACGACGCCCTCGATCCGCAGGTCGTCGCCCCAGACCCGCTCGACCAGCTCGGCGTCGTGCCGGCCCTCGACGTAGATCCGGGACTCGCGGGCGACCCGGGCGCGGGCGTTCGGGACGGCGACGGAGCCGGAGGCGGTGCGGCCCGGCGTCCGGGCGGGAGCCGGGCCGGCCGGGCGGACCAGGGTGACCGCCCGGCCCTCCAGCAGGAAGCCGCGCGGCACCAGCGGGAACACCCGGTGCTTGCCGAACCGGTCCTCCAGGGTGACGGTGAACCCCTCGGCGGTCTTCTCGCAGCGCACCACCGCCCCGCAGAAGCCGGTCGCCGCCTCCTCGACCACCAGGTCCCGCTCGGCGGGTACCTCCGGGGCGGGCTGCTGGTTCTTCCACGGCGGGGTCAGGTCGGGTCCGTACTGGCGGCTGCGCATACGGGTGATCATAGGGACGGCGGACGGTGTGTCAGAGGCCCGGCGCGCCCCAGACCGGGAACCAGCGGCTCAGGTCCTTCTCCAGCCGCAGGTCGTTCCCCAGCATCGCGTTGACCTGCAGTTCCAGCGGGCTGTTGCGCTTCTCCCCGCCGCCGGGCATCGGGGCGAAGGGGTAGAACGTGCCGCGCTTGTAGAGGTAGACCAGGGCCAGCGACCGCCCCTGCGGATCGCGGAAGCCGACCAGCGAGCAGAGCAGCTGCGGCCCGAAGCCGTTCGCCTCCAGCTCGCTGTTGACCGCGTGCAGGTCGTTGACCAGCTCCGGCAGTTCCTCGGGCCGGTGCCGGGCGAGCAGCCAGGAGTAGCCGTAGTCGTCCTTGGAGGCCTCCACCGGGACGCCGCCGCGCTCGGTGTCGGCGTCCAGCAGGGCCCGGACCTGCTGCTCGACCTGGACGAAGGCCGCGCCCTCGACGGCCGCGAAGCAGACCGAGCCGAGCCCGGTGGGGGTGAACCCGGCCCCGGCCTCCAGGGTGAGCGCGGCGGACGGCACGCCGAACAGCTGGTCGAGGTCGGGCTTGACGGGCTTGGTGCGGCCGAACAGGGTGTCCAGGATTCCCACGGCGGTCCTTTCGCGTCAGGGGCTCGGCGGGTTCAGTGGCCGAGCTGCTCGGAGATCCTCGCCAGCTGCTCCAGCCGCTTCTCCAGGCTGGGGTGGGTGGAGAACAGCTGCGAGGCGGCCTCCCGGGCGCTCAGCGCGGGGGCGAAGTAGAAGGCGTTGTACGGCTGCGCCTGGCGCAGGTCCTTGCTGGGGATGGCCGCGATCTGCCCGGTCACCTTGGTGAGCGCCGAGGCCAGGGCGCTGGGCCGGCCGGTGAGCTGGGCGGCGGCCCGGTCGGCGGCCAGTTCTCGGTAGCGGGAGAGCAGCCGGGTGAGCAGGAAGCTGATCGCGTAGACGACGATCGACACCAGCGGGATGATCAGCGCCAGGATGGCGGCGTTCTGGTCGTTGTTGTTGCGCCCGCCGCCCATGAACCCGCCGTACACGGCGATCCGGGTCATCGCCCCGGCGAGGACGCCGAGGAACCCGGCGATCGTCATCACCGCGACGTCCCGGTGGGCGACGTGCGACAGCTCGTGCGCGAGGACTCCCTCCAGCTCCTCCGGTTCGAGCCGGCGCAGCAGTCCGGTGGTCACGCAGATCACCGCGTTCTGCGGGTTGCGGCCGGTGGCGAAGGCGTTCGGCATGTCGTTGTCGGCGACCGCCACCCGAGGTTTGGGCATGTCGGCCAGGGCGCAGAGCCGGTCGACGGTGCCGTGGAGTTGGGGGAACTGTTCCGGGGACACCTGGCGGGCGCCCATCGCCCGTTCGGTGATCTTGTCGCTGAACCAGAACTGGGCCACGAACAGCCCGCCGGAGATCAGGACGATCAGTGGCCAGGCGCCGCGCAGCAGCGCGATCAGCAGGCCGGTGAAACCGACGTACAGCAACCCGATCACGAACATCGTCGCGACCATGCGGCCGGTCAGGCCGCGGTCGGGCGCGAAACGGGTGTGCTGGCCCGAGCTCGACATCGCTTGCTCCTCCGTTCGCCGTCGCTTTCGATGCTGCCACCCGGACGGCCTCCCGGCACCACCCCGGTGCCGGGAGGATCGAACCGCCGGGGCCCCGCGGGCCGTGTCCGGAACTGCGGGGAGGATCACGCCCCTCGGGCCGTTCCTGCCGTAGGACCCGGGCCTTACACTGGCAGGTACGGTTCTGGCACTCGTACGTTCAGAGTGCCAAGACCGGGGGCCTCTCGGAGCGGCCCGCAGCAGCGAGGGACACAGTCGGACAACGTGCGAAGACGGAGGTGCGTGCCCCATGGCCGGTGAGGTCCGCCAGCTGGACGAACGCAAGCTCGCCGTACTCCGCGCGATCGTGCAGGACTACGTGGGCACCGAGGAGCCGGTCGGCTCCAAGGCCCTGGTGGAACGGCACAACCTCGGGGTCTCGCCGGCGACCGTCCGCAACGACATGGCGGCGCTGGAGGAGGAGGGCTACATCCACCAGCCGCACACCAGTGCCGGCCGCATCCCGACCGACAAGGGGTACCGCCTCTTCGTCGACAAGCTCGCCGAGATCAAGCCGATGAGCGCCCCCGAGCGCCGGGCCATCCGGCACTTCCTGGACGGCGCGGTCGACCTGGACGACGTGGTCGCCCGCACCGTGCGGCTGCTCGCCCAGCTGACCCGGCAGGTCGCGGTGGTGCAGTACCCCTCGCTGACGCGCTCCACCGTCCGGCACATCGAGCTGGTGGCGCTGGCCCCGGCCAAGGTGATGCTGGTACTGATCACCAACACCGGCCGGGTCGAGCAGCGGATGGTCGACTGCCCGGGCTCGGTCGGCGAGACGGTGCTGGCGGACCTGCGGGCCCGGATCAACGCGAGAGCCGCCGGCCGGCGCCTCCCGGAGGTCCCGGGGCTGCTGGAGGAGCTGCCGGCGCTGTTCGAGCAGGCCGACCGGCCGACGGTCAGCACGGTCCTGGCGACCCTGTTCGAGACGCTCGCCGAGCAGAACGAGGAGCGGATCATGCTGGCCGGCACGGCCAACCTGACCCGCTTCGGGCACGACTTCCCGCTCACCATCCAGCCGGTGCTGGAGGCCCTGGAGGAGCAGGTCATCCTGCTCCGCCTCCTGGGTGAGACCGCGGACGCCGCGATGACGGTCCGGATCGGGCGGGAGAACGCCTATGAAGGGCTGAATTCCACCTCGATCGTTTCGGTCGGCTACGGTTCGGGCGACGAGAGCGTGGCGAAACTGGGTGTGATCGGTCCGACCCGGATGGACTACCCCGGCACAATGGGGGCGGTGCGAGCGGTGGCACGGTACGTGGGCCAGATCCTGGCAGAGTCCTAGCAAGAGCCACCGTTAAAATTTTTAACGGTGGCGTCCAGTCGCAGCACTACTACAGGCGGAACAAGCGGAGCATTTGGTGGCCACGGACTACTACGCGGTACTCGGCGTCCGACGGGATGCGGGGCAGGACGAGATCAAGAAGGCGTTCCGGCGCCTGGCACGCGAACTGCACCCGGACGTCAACCCGGACCCGAAGACGCAGGAGCGGTTCAAGGAGATCAACGCCGCCTACGAGGTGCTCTCCGACCCGCAGAAGCGTCAGGTCTACGACCTCGGCGGGGACCCGCTGTCCCCGGGCGGCGGCGGTGCCGGCGGCTTCGGTGCCGGCGCGGCGGGCTTCGGCTTCTCCGACATCATGGACGCCTTCTTCGGCGCCGCGGCCGGCCAGCGCGGCCCGCGCTCGCGCACCCGCCGCGGCCAGGACGCCATGATCCGGCTGGAGATCACCCTGGAGGAGGCCGCGTTCGGCACCACCAAGGAACTCCAGGTCGACACCGCCGTCACCTGCACCACCTGCAGCGGCGAGGGCGCGGCCCCCGGCACCTCGGCGCAGACCTGTGACATGTGCCGGGGCAAGGGCGAGGTCTCCCAGGTCACCCGGTCCTTCCTGGGCCAGGTCATGACCTCCCGCCCCTGCCCGCAGTGCCAGGGCTTCGGCACCGTCGTGCCGACCCCGTGCCCGGAGTGCGCCGGCGACGGCCGCGTGCGCGCCCGCCGCACCCTGACCGTCAAGATCCCGGCCGGGGTCGACAACGGCACCCGGATCCAGCTGGCCGGCGAGGGCGAGGTCGGCCCCGGCGGCGGCCCGGCCGGCGACCTGTACGTCGAGATCGCCGAGACCACCCACGCCATCTTCCAGCGGCGCGGGGACGACCTGCACTGCACCGTCACCATCCCGATGACGGCGGCCTCGCTCGGCACCCGGGTGCCGCTGCAGACCCTGGACGGCCTGGAGGAGGTCGACATCCGGCCCGGCACCCAGTCCGGCCAGTCGATCCCGCTGCACGGCCGGGGCATCACCCACCTGCGCGGCGGCGGCCGGGGCGACCTGATAGTGCACGTCGAGGTGAAGACGCCCACCAAGCTCGACGCCGAGCAGGAGGAGCTGCTGCGCCGCCTCGCGGTGCTGCGCGGCGAGGAGCAGCCGTCCGGCCAGTTCGCGCCGGGCCAGCAGGGCCTGTTCTCCCGCCTGAAGGACGCCTTCAACGGCCGGTAGTCGTCCGCGGAGGGGTGCCGGGGGATCCCGGCACCCCTTCCGTGTTCCCGTCCCACTCCTGGAGGTTCCCCCGTCATGACCGCGCCCGTCTTCGTCGTCGAGACCGAGCGGATCGCCGCCGCCGTGCCCGGGGCCGTGGTGCGCCTGGACGGCCCGGAGGGGCGGCACGCGGCCGCGGTGAAGCGGCTGGAGCCGGGCGAGGCGGTCACCCTGGCCGACGGGCTGGGACTCGGGGTGGACGGCACGGTCGCCGAGGTGCTCGGCAAGGACGCGATCGACGTGACGGTCGCCGCCGTGCGCCGGGAGCCGGAGCCCGCGCCGCGGATCGTGGTCGTCCAGGCGCTGCCCAAGGGCGACCGCGGCGAGCTGGCCGTGGAGACGATGACCGAGGTCGGCGTGGACGTGGTGGTCCCGTGGTCCGCCTCGCGCTGCATCACCCAGTGGAAGGGCGAGCGCGGCGCCAAGGCGCTCGCCAAGTGGCGGGCCACCGCCCGGGAGGCGGGCAAGCAGTCCCGCCGGCTGCGCTTCCCCGAGGTCCGCGAGCCGATGACCACCCGGCAGCTGGCGCCGGTGCTGGCGCGGGCCGCGTTCGCCGCCGTGCTGCACGAGGAGGGCGCCGAGCCGCTGGCGCACGCCGGGCTGCCGGAGGGCGGGGACATCGTGCTGGTGGTCGGCCCCGAGGGCGGGGTCTCCCCGGAGGAGCTGGCCGCCTTCGCCGAGGCGGGCGCCAAGCCGTACCGGCTGGGCTCCTCGGTGCTGCGCACCTCGACCGCCGGGGTGGCCGCCGGCGCGCTGCTGCTCGGGCGCACCGGCCGCTGGTCGTGACGGCGGCCGTGACAGCTGCCGTGATGGCGGCCGTGCAGGCGGCCGGGGCGGCCTGCGGGGCGGTTCCCGGGAGGGCCTAACAGCCCTCCGCGGGCGGCGCCGGAAGTCTGGGAAAAACGGCGCGGATCGTACGCGCACCTGCTTAGGCTGGCCGGGTGACGGACTCCCTGAGCACCTCCTCGAACAGCTCGGCGGGCGCCTACCTGCGCCATCCCCACCTGCACGGCGACCTGGTCGCCTTCGTCGCCGAGGACGACCTCTGGCTCGCCCCGCTGGACGGCGGCCGGGCCTGGCGGCTGACGGCGGACCACCTGCCGGTCCACCACCCGAGGTTCTCCCCGGACGGGCGGCACCTCGCCTTCACCTCCACCCGGGACGGCGCGCCCGAGGTGCACGTGGTGCCGGTGGACGGCGGCCCGTCGCGTCGGCTCACCCACTGGGGCAGCCACCAGACCCGGGTGCTCGGCTGGACCGCCGACGGCCGCCCGATCGCCGCCACCGCCGCGGGCGAGGCCAGTTTCCGCCGCACCTGGGCGCACGCCGTGCCGCTGGACGGCGGCGAGCCGCAGCGGCTGCCGTACGGGCCGGTCGGCGGGCTCGCCTTCGAGCCGGGCGGGGACCGGGTGCTGCTGAGCAGCGTCAACGGTCGCGACCCGGCCTGGTGGAAGCGGTACCGGGGCGGGCGGGCCGGCAAGCTGTGGCTGGGCCGGGACGAGTTCGTCCGCGTCCACGCGGAGCTGGACGGGCAGTTGGACTCCCCGCTGTGGGTGGCCGGGCCGGGCGGGCGGGACGGCCGGATCGCCTTCCTGTCCGACCACGAGGGCGTCGGCGAGCTGTGGTCCAGCGGCCCGGACGGCACCGACCTGCGCCGCCACACCGCCGACCCGGACGGCTTCTACGCCCGCGGCGCCACCACCGACGGCACCCGGGTGGTCCTCCACCGGGCCGGCGACCTCTGGCTGCTGGACGACCTGGACGGCGCCGAGCCGCGCCGGCTGGACGTCCGCCTCGCCGGTCCGCGGGCCGGGCGCCGCCCCCGCCCGGTGCCCGCCGCGCACTGGCTGGACTCCGTCGCCCCCGACCGCACCGGCCGGGGCAGCGCCGTGGTGGTGCGCGGCAGCGTGCACTGGCTGACCCACCGCGAGGGCCCGGCCCGGGTGCTGGACGAGACCCCGGGCGTGCGCGGGCGGCTGGTCCGGGTGGTGCCGGGCGAGGACGGCGCCCAGGGCGTGCTGTGGGTGTCCGACGCCGAGGGCGAGGACGCCCTGGAGTTCGCCCCCGACCTGCACGGCGCCGAGCGCCGCCGGCTGGCCGCCGGGCAGCTCGGCCGGGTCAACTCGCTGGTGGTCTCCCCGGACGGCAAGCAGGCCGCGCTCGGCGTGCACGACGGCCGGGTGCTGCTGGTCTCGCTGGCCGACGGCGCCGTGCACGAGCTGGACCGCAGCGCCGACGGAGAGGCCGGCGGGCCGGCCTTCAGCCCGGACTCGGCCTGGCTGGCCTGGTCGCGCCCGGTGCGCGGGATGGGCCCCCACTCGCTGCGCCAGATCGTGCTGGCCAACCTGGCCACCCGGACGGTCGGCGAGGTCACCCAGCCGCGCTTCGTGGACACCTCGCCCTCCTTCACCGCGGACGGGCGCTACCTGGCCTTCCTGTCGGTGCGCAACTTCGACCCGGTCTACGACGCGCACGTCTTCGACCTGTCCTTCCCGAACGGCTGCCGCCCCTACCTGGTCACGCTGGCCGCCGACA
Organism: Kitasatospora sp. NPDC127067; assembly: GCF_042724755.1. Taxonomy (NCBI): domain Bacteria; kingdom Bacillati; phylum Actinomycetota; class Actinomycetes; order Kitasatosporales; family Streptomycetaceae; genus Kitasatospora; species Kitasatospora sp. NPDC127067. The sequence continues at coordinate 23,492 of NZ_JBHXEM010000021.1, forward strand.
CGCCCTCCCCGTTCGGGCCGCAGCGGGCCGGGCGCCCGCTCGGCGGGGAGGAGGACGAGCCGAAGGCCCGGAAGGCGGACGGCGAGGAGGCGGCGGCCGACGCCGCGCCGGTGACCAGGGTGGACCTGGACGGCATCGCCGACCGGATCGTCCCCTTCCCGGTCGAGGGCGGTCGCTTCGAGGACCTGGCCGCCGCCAAGGACGGCGTGCTCTGGACCAGGGCCCCGCTGATGGGCGAACTCGGCGACGAGGCCGCCTCGTTGGACGACGACCGGCCCCGCCCGGTGCTGGAGCGCTTCGACCTGAGGAAGCGCCGGGTCGAGCAGCTGGTGCACGGCCTGGACGGCTTCTCGGTCAGCGCGGACGGCACCCGGGCGGCCGTGCTGGACGAGGGCGAGCTGCGGGTCGTCCCGGCCGACCACAAGGGCGGCGACGACGAGGAGACCACCGTCGACCTCGCCCGGCTGCGGGTGACCGTCGACCCGGCCGCCGAGTGGCGGCAGATGTACGCCGAGAACGGCCGGCTGATGCGGGACAACTTCTGGCGCCCCGACCTCTCAGGCGTCGACTGGGACGGGGTGCTGGAGCGCTACCGGCCGCTGGTCGAGCGGGTCGGCTCGCACGACGAACTGGTCGACCTGCTCTGGGAGGTGCACGGCGAACTGGGCACCTCGCACGCCTACGTGATGCCCTACGGCCGGTACACCGAGCCCGCCCGGCGCCAGGGCCTGCTCGGCGCCGACCTGGTCCGGGACGGCGAGCGGTGGCGGATCGCCCGGATCCTGCCCGGGGAGTCCTCCGACCCCAGGGCCCGCTCGCCGCTGGCCGCGCCCGGCGCGGCGGTCCGCCCGGGCGACGCGGTGCTGGCCGTCAACGGCCGCCCGGTGGACCCGGTCACCGGCCCGGCCCCGCTGCTGGCCGGCACGGCGGGCCAGCCGGTCGAGCTGACCGTGGCCGGGAAGGACGGCACCGACCGGCGCCACCCGGTGGTCGTCCCGCTCGCCGACGAGGAGGCGCTGCGCTACCACGACTGGGTGGCCGGGCGGCGGGCCGCGGTGCGGGAGCTGTCCGGCGGGCGGCTGGGCTACCTGCACCTGCCCGACATGCAGACGGCCGGCTGGGCCCAGCTGCACCGCGACCTGAGCAGCGAGATGGCCAGGGAGGGCCTGGTCGTCGACGTCCGGGGGAACCGGGGCGGCCACACCTCGCAGCTGGTGATCGAGAAGCTGGCCCGCCGGATCATCGGCTGGGACGTCATCCGGGACACCGACCACCCGGTGCCCTACCCGGCGGACGCCCCGCGCGGTCCGGTGGTCGCGCTCGCCGACGAGTTCACCGGCTCGGACGGCGACGTGGTCAACGCCGCCGTCCAGGCGCTCGGCATCGGCCCGGTGGTCGGCACCCGCACCTGGGGCGGGGTGATCGGCATCGACAGCCGCTACCGGCTGGTCGACGGCACCCTGGTCACCCAGCCCAAGTACGCGCTCTGGCTGGAGAACTACGGCTGGGGCCTGGAGAACCACGGCGTCGACCCGGACGTCGAGGTGCCGTTCGCCCCGCACCACTGGGCGGCCGGCGAGGACCCCCAGCTGGCCGAGGGCGTCCGGCTCGCCCTGGAGCGGCTCGCCGAGACCCCGGCCCGTACGGCGCCGCCGCTGCCCTGGCGGTAGCGGGGCGCCGCCCTCGGAGCGGGAGGCCGTGCCGGCCGGCTTCCCGCTCCGGGGTGCGGGGGCGTGGGTAGGATGCGGGGCTGTTTCTTGATCCACAGCTCACGGGGGAACCACATGGCGCAGGGCTACCCGCCGCCGCAGTACGGCCAGAATCCTTACGCACAGCAGCCGCAGCCCCATCCGCCGGCGCAGCCCTACCAGCAGCCGCCGGCGCAGCCGTACCCGCCGCAGCCGTACCCGCCGCAGGGGTACGCCGCGCCGCAGCCGTACCCGCCGGCACAGCCGTACCAGCAGCCGCCGGCGCAGCCGTACCCGCCGCAGGGACACGCCCCGCAGGCGTACCCGCAGCCGTACCCGGACCCCTACCCGCGGAGCGAGCAGCCGCGGCGGGCGCTGCCGCCCTGCCCCAAGGAGGCGGGCGGCGGCCGGCGGTTCCTGGCGATCGTGCTGGACTGGCTGTTCGCGATCGGCCTCGGCTTCGTCGCCGCCAACGCCGCGAGCCGCCCGAGGACCGGGCACGCGGCCGGCCACGCCGTGCAGAGCGGACCGGTGGTGCCCTACTTCGTGGCGCTGCTGGCCGTCGGCCTGGCCGCGTCCTTCCTCAACCAGGTGGTGCTCGCCCGGCTGACCGGCTTCAGCGTCGGCAAGGGGGTCATGGCGATGCGGGTGGTGCGCCGCAAGGGCGTGATGCGGCCCAACACCTGGCGGCTCACCAGGCGCTGGCTGATCGGTTTCGTCATCCTCGCGGTCTCCTTCCTCACCGAGGACTTCGACACGGACGAGGGCGACGTCGTCGGCATGCGCTCGGTGCGCTGGAAGCACCTCCAGGAGTACCAGCAGGCCGTCGCCCCGCTCGGCTAGGCTGCGCCCGTACGGCCCCACCACCCGACGTACCGATCCCGAGGAGGGAACCATGGCCGGCGAGCCGCAGCCCGACTGCCTGTTCTGCAAGATCGTGGCGGGCGAGATCCCGGCGACCGTGGTGCGCAAGACCGAGCGCACCCTCGCCTTCCGCGACATCGCCCCCAAGGCGCCCGTGCACGTGCTGGTGGTCCCGCACGCGCACTACCCGAACGCGGCCGCGCTGGCCGCCGCCGAGCCGGAGATCGCCGGCGAACTGCTCGCCGAGGCGGGCGCGGTGGCCAGGGACGAGGGCATCGAGGACTACCGGCTGATCTTCAACACCGGTGCGGGCGCCGGACAGACCGTCTTCCACGCGCACGTCCACGTGCTCGGCGGGGCGAAGATGACCGAGAGCATGGTCTGACCGCAGGTGTCCCAGCGCGAACTCGTCGTCCTCGGCACCGCCAGCCAGGTGCCCACCCGGCACCGCAACCACAACGGCTACCTGCTGCGCTGGGACGGCGAGGGCCTGCTGTTCGACCCCGGTGAGGGCACCCAGCGCCAGATGCTGCACGCCGGGGTCACGGCCACCCAGATCACCCGGATCGCCGTCACCCACTTCCACGGGGACCACTGCCTGGGCCTCGCCGGGGTGATCCAGCGGATCAACCTCGACCGGGTCCCGCACCCCGTCGACGTCTACTTCCCGGCCTCTGGCGAGGTCTACTTCGAGCGGCTGCGGCACTCCACCGCCTACCACGAGACGGCCGTGCTGCGGCCCCGCCCGATCGACGAGCCCGGTCCGCTGCCCGCGCCCGGCGCCCGCTTCGCGCTGGACGCCGTCCGGCTGGACCACCCGGTGGAGTCCTTCGGCTACCGGCTGTCCGAGCCGGACGGCCGCCGGCTGGTGCCGCAGCGGCTCGCCGCGCTCGGCGTGCGCGGCCCGGCGGTCGGCCGGCTCCAGCACGAGGGCGCGATCGAGGTGGACGGCCGCACCGTCACGCTGGGCGAGGTCAGCGAGCCGCGGCCGGGCCAGAAGTTCGCCTTCGTGATGGACACCCGCCTGTGCGAGGGCGTGCACACCCTCGCCGAGGGCGCCGACCTGCTGGTCGTCGAGGCGACGTTCACCGACGCCGACGCCCGCCTCGCGGAGGAGCACGGCCACCTCACCGCCGGGCAGGCCGCCAAGGTCGCCGCCGAGGCCGGGGTGCGCACCCTGGTGCTGACCCACTTCTCGCAGCGCTACCCGGACCTCGGCCAGCACCTGGCCGACGCCCGCAAGCACTTCGACGGGGAACTGGTGCTGGCCGCCGACCTCGACCGGGTGCCCGTCCCGGCCCGCCGCCCGTCGTGACCGGCCCGGGAACGCCGAGCCGCGGCCGGCGGGAAAAATACGCTCGCATCGGCCTCCGATCTGCCGCAGCATCGTCGGGTGCGGCCCCGCCGCCCGCCACGGCGATCACGCTCGCGGCGTACCCTGGTGCCCCGGAGACACCGAGCGGCACCCGAGACCACGGATGGGATGAGGCAGGCCCCAGCGCCGACCTATGAGTGACACATCGCAGACCCGTACCAACGGACAGTCGCGCACCGAACCGGCCGGCGACGGCCGCGTCAGCGCCCGGATCGTCATCCCCGAGAAGCACCCGATGGTCACCCTGCTCGGCACCGCGGACTCGCTGCTGCGCGTGATCGAGCAGGGCTTCCCCGCCGCCGACATCCACGTCCGCGGCAACGAGGTGACCGCCACCGGAGCCCGGGCCGAGGTCGCCCTCGTGCAGCGGCTCTTCAACGAGATGATGCTGGTGCTGCGCACCGGCCAGCCCCTGACGGAGGACTCCGTGGAGCGCTCCATCGCCATGCTCCGCAGCCAGGAACAGGACCCGGACAGCCCGGCGCCCTCCCAGGTGTTCACCGCGAACATCCTGTCCAACCGGGGCCGCACGATCCGCCCGAAGACCCTCAACCAGCAGCGCTACGTCGACGCGATCGACAAGCACACGATCGTCTTCGGCCTCGGCCCGGCCGGCACCGGCAAGACCTACCTGGCGATGGCCAAGGCCGTCCAGGCCCTCCAGGCCAAGGAGGTCAACCGGATCATCCTGACCCGCCCGGCGGTCGAGGCGGGGGAGCGGCTGGGCTTCCTGCCCGGCACCCTCTACGAGAAGATCGACCCGTACCTGCGCCCGCTGTACGACGCGCTGCACGACATGATGGACCCGGACTCCATCCCGCGCCTGATGGCGGCCGGCACCATCGAGGTCGCCCCGCTCGCGTACATGCGCGGCCGCACCCTCAACGACGCCTTCATCATCCTCGACGAGGCCCAGAACACCTCGCCCGAGCAGATGAAGATGTTCCTCACCCGTCTCGGGTTCAACTCCCGGGTGGTGGTCACCGGCGACACCAGCCAGATCGACCTCCCGGGCGGCACCCGCAGCGGACTCAAGGTCGTCCAGGAGATCCTGGCCGACGTGCCCGACATCCACTTCTCCGTCCTCACCAGCACCGACGTGGTCCGCCACAAGCTGGTCGGCCGGATCGTGGACGCCTACGAGCGCTGGGACGCCCGGCAGGAGGCCGAGGACGGCTCCCCGGCTCCCCGCAAGCCCGCCCAGCGGCGCCCCGGCAAGGCCACCGCGCCCCGCGCTCCCCGACAGTCCCATCGCACCGAAAGCTGAGCACACAGCCCGTCATGTCGATCGACATCGCCAACGAGTCCGGTTGGGAAGCCGACGAGGAGTCCATCCTCGACGTCGCCCGCTTCGCCCTGGACAAGATGCGGATCCACCCGCAGTCAGAACTGTCCGTGATCCTGGTGGACAGTGCGGCGATGGAGGAGCTGCACATCCAGTGGATGGACCTGCCCGGGCCCACCGACGTGATGTCCTTCCCGATGGACGAGCTGCGTCCCGGCAAGGAGGGCGACGAGCTGCCGCAGGGCCTGCTCGGCGACATCGTGCTCTGCCCCGAGGTCGCCGAGCAGCAGGGCCAGGCCGCTCCCTCCAAGCACTCGATGGACGAGGAGCTGCAACTGCTCACCGTGCACGGGGTGCTGCACGTCCTCGGCTACGACCACGAGGAGCCGGAGGAAGAGGAGGAGATGTTCGCCCTCCAGAAGCGCATCCTGGACGACTGGCGGGCGGGCCGCGGCCTCGGCGGCATCTCCCCGGCCCCCACCACCCACTGAGCGCGGAGCCCGAACCCCTGTGAGTGGTGAGAGTACGAGCTTCATCCTCGGTGCCGTGCTGCTCGTCGTGCTCGGCTGGCTGGCCGCGTGCGCCGAGGCGGGCATCTCCCGGGTCTCCCGGTTCCGGGCGGAGGAGGCGGTGCGCAGCGGCCGGCGCGGCTCCGCGCGGCTGCTGACCGTCGCCTCCGACCCGATCCGCTACCTCAACCTGGCCACCCTGATCCGGGTGGCCAGCGAGATGGCGGCGGCCGTCCTGGTCACCGTGGTGTGCGTGCGCAACGTCAGCCCGACCTGGCAGGCCGTGCTGCTGGCGTTCGGCGTGATGGTGCTGGTGTCCTTCGTCGCGGTGGGGGTCTCGCCGCGCACGATCGGGCGCCAGCACCCGATCACCACCGCGACCGCGGCCTCCTTCGTGCTGCTGCCGCTGGCCGCGGTGCTGGGCCCGATCCCGCGGCTGCTGATCCTGCTCGGCAACGCGCTGACCCCGGGCAAGGGCTACCGGGAGGGTCCGTTCGCCTCGGAGGCGGAGCTGCGGGCCCTGGTGGACCTCGCCGGGAAGGACGACCTGATCGAGGACGAGGAGCGCCGGATGGTGCACTCGGTCTTCGAGCTGGGCGACACCATCGTGCGCGAGGTGATGGTGCCGCGCACCGACCTGGTGATGATCGAGCGGCACAAGACCGTCCGGCAGGCGCTCACCCTGGCGCTGCGCTCCGGCTTCTCGCGCATCCCGGTGGTCGGCGACAACGAGGACGACGTGGTCGGCATCGTCTACCTCAAGGACCTGGTGCGGCGCACCCACATCAACCGGGACGCGGAGTCCGAGGAGGTCGGCGCGGTGATGCGCCCGGCCGTCTTCGTCCCCGACTCCAAGCCGGCCGGCGACCTGCTGCGCGAGATGCAGCAGCGCCGCTCGCACGTGGCGATCGTGATCGACGAGTACGGCGGCACGGCCGGGCTGGTCACCATCGAGGACATCCTGGAGGAGATCGTCGGCGAGATCACCGACGAGTACGACCGGGAGATCGCCCCGGTGGAGGACCTCGGCGACGGCTCGTACCGGATCACCGCCCGGCTGCTGGTGGAGGACCTGGGCGAGCTGTTCGGCAGCGAGCTGGAGGACGAGGACGTCGAGACCGTCGGCGGCCTGCTGGCCAAGCACCTGGGCCGGGTGCCGATCCCCGGCTCGTCCTGCGAGATCCCGCTGCCCGAGCCGGTCGGGGGCGGCCTGACCGGCATCCTGCTGACCGCCGAGTCCTCGGCCGGCCGCCGCAACCGGATCGGCTCCATGGTCGCCGCCCCCGTCCGCCGCACCGAGGGCGCCGAGGCCCCGGCGGGCGAGTAGCGGGCGGGCGGTCGCCGAGCGACCATGGAGGGCATGACGCACAAACTTCGCGCGGAGTACGGCCCGCAGGGGGCGGCCGGCGGAGTCAAGTCCTGGCACGTGGTGCGGGACGAGGACCTGTCGGTGGCGCTCTGCGGCCGGGACATGCCCGACGACGCCGAGACGCGGCCCGAGGAGGAGTGGGGCACCGGGTTGCGCTGCTGCCAGCAGTGCGGCTCGCTCTACATGCACGAGACCCCGCACATGGAGAAGCTCCATCCCTACAGCTAGACCATGGCCGAGCTCTGGAGGTCGCCATGAAGCTGCAAGACACGCTGAAGCCCGTCGACCGCCGTCTCGCCATGGTGTGGCGGATCGGGGCGGGGGCCGGGGGGATCTTCCTGATCGTGTTCGGGTGCCTGGGGCTGGCCGACCACCCCGGGTTCCTGTCCACCCACGGTGACCAGGTCACCGGGCTGTCGACGAACGGGGCGCTGAGCATCCTGTCCATCGTGGCGGGCGCGGTCCTGCTGGTGGGGGCGGTGATCGGCGGGAACTTCGCGTCCAACCTCAACATGGCGGTGGGCGTGCTGTTCGTCCTGTCCGGTTTCTACGGCCTGACGGTGCTGGAGCGGCCGGAGGCGAACATCCTCAACTTCCGGATGTCGAACGTGCTGTTCGCGTTCATCTTCGGGATCGTCCTGACGACCTTTGGCATGTACGGCCGGGTGAGCAGCCACCTGCCGCACGACAACCCGTTCTGGCGCGAGCGCATCGAGCACGAGGAGCCGCAGCCGTCCGGGCCGAAGACCTTCGTCAAGGTCCTGCACCCGAACCCGGGGCCGACCCACCCGGTCGGCCACTGAGCGCCGCCGGGTGCCTATGCTCGGCGGCATGAGTGACATCGTCGAGCTCGACCCCGAAGACAAGAAGATCATCACCCTGGCCCGCTCGGCCCGTGCCCGCAACGGCGTCGCCGAGGGGGCCGCGGTGCGTGACGAGACCGGACGCACCTACGTGGCCGGGACGGTCGCGCTGGAGTCGCTGCGGCTGAGCGCCCTCCAGGCGGCGGTGGCGATGGCGGTGGCCAGCGGCGCCAGGTCGCTGGAGGCGGCGGCCGTGGTGAGCGAGGCGGAGCAGCCGGCCGAGGCTGACCTGGCGGCCGTACGGGACCTGGGCGGGGCCGGGACGCCGGTGCTGCTGGCCGGGCCGGACGGGGCGCTGCGGGTGTCCGCCGAGGCGCGCTGAGGCCCGGCGGGGCCCGGTGGGAGGCCTGGGCGGGGCCGCCGGGGGCCCGTGCCCCGGGCCTTCGGCGGCCGGGTCGAGGGGCATGGTCCCGGTCCGCGCCCGGCAGATAATCTCACCGGGGGAGTGGATGCGCTGAGGGGGCTGGGGCATGGGGGCGGTGGCGTTCTTCGCCGGGCTGCTGCTGTTCGTGATGGGGCTGGGCAAGTGGCAGGAGACCAAGTCGGAGCTCTGGCTCTTCGGCTCGCTCGGCTTCCTGCTGGTGCTGGTGGTGGTCTCGCTGATCCCCACCGACGGCAAGGGCGGGAAGGGCGGGAAGAAGGGCTGAACGCGCCCCCGAACACCCCCGGGGGTGGGCCCGGACGGCGGGGCTCCGGTGATCAGGGAGAATGGAGCCCATGAATGCCCCTTCCTCCTCGTACCGCTCCGGGTTCGCGTGCTTCGTCGGCCGGCCCAACGCGGGCAAGTCGACCCTGACCAACGCCCTGGTGGGGACGAAGGTCGCGATCACCTCCGACCGCCCGCAGACCACCCGGCACACCGTGCGCGGCATCGTGCACCGCCCGGACGCCCAGCTCGTCCTGGTCGACACCCCCGGCCTGCACAAGCCGCGCACCCTGCTCGGCGAACGCCTCAACGACCTGGTCCGCACCACCTGGGCCGAGGTCGACGTGATCGGCTTCTGCCTGCCCGCCGACCAGAAGATCGGCCCCGGCGACAAGTTCATCGCCAAGGAGATCGCCGGGATCAAGAAGACCCCGAAGGTCGCCATCGTCACCAAGACCGACCTGGTCGACTCCAAGCGCCTGGCCGAGCAGCTGATCGCCATCCACCAGCTCGGCATCGAGCTGGGCTTCGAGTGGGCCGAGATCATCCCGGTCTCCGCCGTGGGCGACAAGCAGGTGGAACTGGTCGCCGACCTTCTCACCAAGCTGCTGCCGGAGGGCGACCAGCTCTACCCGGAGGGCGACCTCACCGACGAGCCCGAGCAGATCATGGTCGCCGAGCTGATCCGCGAGGCCGCACTGGAGGGCGTGCGCGACGAACTGCCGCACTCGCTGGCCGTGGTGGTCGAGGAGATGCTGCCGCGCGAGGGCCGTCCGGCGGACCGCCCGCTGCTGGACATCCACGCCAACGTCTACATCGAGCGGCAGAGCCAGAAGGCGATCGTGATCGGCGCGAAGGGCTCGCGGCTCAAGCACGTCGGCACCACCGCCCGCAAGCACATCGAGGCGCTGCTCGGCACGCCGGTCTACCTGGACCTGCACGTCAAGGTCGCCAAGGACTGGCAGCGCGACCCCAAGCAGCTGCGCAAGCTCGGCTTCTGAGTCCGGGCTCCGGACCGGCGGGTTCGAGCCACCGGGAGGCCCGGGGCCCGTTCGGACGTTGTGCGTCCGGGCGGGCCCTCGTCGTGGTCCGGCCGTACGCGACGTCAGAAGGGGCACAGCGCGATGAAGTTGCACACCCGGGAGTGGGGCGGTGGGGACCGGCTGGCCGTGCTGGTGCACGGCATCATGTCCGACCACCGCACCTGGCGGCTGATCGGTCCGGCGCTGGCCGAGCGGGGCTACCGGGTGCTCGGGGTGGACCTGCGCGGGCACGGGCGCAGCCCGCGCGGCACCGGCGGGAGCCCGCTGGAGCGCTACCCCCTGGAGGCGTACTCCGACGACCTGGTGGAGAACCTGCCGACCGGCGTCGAGCTCGCGATCGGCCACTCGCTGGGCGGCATCGCGCTGGCGGGCGCGGTCGAACGGCTGGAGCCGGCCCGCGCGGTGTACGTCGACCCGGCCTGGCGGTTCGCCCAGACCGGGATGGACCCGCGGGTGATGGCGGAGCTGAGGCACCTCACCCGGGAGCAGATCGTCGCGCTCAGCCCGAGCTGGGAGCCGGACGACGTGGACGCCGAACTCGCCGCCGCGGCGGCCTGGGACGAGGACTCGGCGTGGGCCCTGGCCGACCAGCGCTCGGACCTGCCGACCGGGCCGGCGGTGCCCTCGCTGGCGGTGCTGGCCGACCGCAGCCTGCTGGTGGACGCGTCCAGCGCCCGGGCGCTGCGCGCCCGGGGCTTCGAGGTGCGCACCGTGCCCGGTACGGGCCACACCGTCCACCGGGACGACCCGGCCGGCTTCCTGGCCGCGCTCGACGGCTGGCTCTGACCCTCCCGGGCCGCCGGGTCCCCCGCGTTCGGCGGGCCCTGCCGCGCGACCCCGGTGCTACGCGCCCTCGCGCAGCACCAGGGAGATCAGCTCGCGCTGCGAGTCGGTGAGCTTCGGGTCGGCGCAGTACACCGACCGGCCGTCGACGGTGATCTCGTAGTGGAAGCCGTCCGGCACCCCGTACGAGGGCGCGCGCAGCCCGCCCGCGACGGCCTCGCGGGCGAGCGCGTGCACGTGCGGGGCGTCCGTGCGGTCGGCGGTGTCGATCTCCGCCTGGCGGACGAGCCCCGCGAAACCGCCGGTCCGGGTCACCTGGATACGCATGGTGTCCATGGTGCTACGCAGGGAGGGGGTTTGCCGGGCTTTTCCCGGACCGTGACCTTAAGCCCGCCTCAACCCGCTCTCAACCACCCTTCAAGCGCGCTCCGGTGGCTCCGGACGGGCCCGGACGGGCTCCTGGGGCTCCGGGCGAGCCCCGCGGGCCGCGTCCCCGGAGGGTCACCCCGGGCTGACCCCGACCTGCGCCCAGGAGGCCGTGACGGTGTCCACGACCGACCGGTCGTCGGGGTAGCGGGCCTTGGCGGCGGCCACGGTGGCCCGGGCGAAGGCGGTGAAGTCGGCGTCGGCGGGCAGCGTGCGCCCGGTCAGCGCGTCGTACCAGATCCGCCCCGCGCGCTCCCAGGCCGAGCCGCCGAGCGCGGTGGCCAGCAGGTAGAACGCGTGGTTGGGGATGCCGGAGTTGATGTGCACCCCGCCGTTGTCCTGGGAGGTGTTCACGTAGTCCCGCATGTGCGCGGGCTGCGGGTCCTTGCCCAGCTGCGGGTCGTCGTAGGCGGTGCCGGGCGCCTTCATCGAGCGCAGCGCCACGCCCTGCACGCCCGGGGCGAGCAGCCCGGCGCCGATCAGCCAGTCGGCGTCGGCGGCGCTCTGGTGCAGCGAGTACTGCTTGACCAGCGAGCCGAAGACGTCGGAGACCGACTCGTTGAGCGCGCCGGGCTGGTCCTGGTAGTCCAGCCCGGCGGTGAACTGGGTGACGCCGTGGGTGAGTTCGTGGCCGATGACGTCGATGCAGGCGGTGAAGTCGCCGAACACCACGTTGTCGCCGTCGCCGAACACCATCTGGTGGCCGTTCCAGAAGGCGTTGTCGTAGTTGCGGTCGTAGTGGACGCTGGCGTCCAGCCGCAGGTTCCGGTCGTCGATCGAGTGCCGGCCGAAGACGTCGGCGTAGAGCGCGAAGGTGGCACCGAGGCCGTCGTAGGCGTGGTTGACGGAGCTGTCGGAGGACGCGCCGCGGCCCTCGGTGCGCACGCTGCGCCCGGGCAGCCGCCGGCCGTGTCCGGCGTCGTAGATCACCCGGTTGAGGCCCGGGACGGCGGCGACGGGCGGGGGCGGGGAGAGCCGGGCCGCGCGGTGCGCCGCGTCGAGGGCCAGGGAGTGGACGGCGGGCTCGTGACCGGCCTCGGCGAGGCGGTCCAGGACGTACGGCGGGACGATCGTGCAGATCGGTACTGCTGCAGTCATGTGGCCCAGGGTGAGGCCTCGATGACCGGTTGTCACCACCTTCGGCATGACCGGTCGACGTCTCAAGGGGTGGAACGGAAGCCCGGATCACTTCGGGGGCGCGCGGCGCTGGGTTACGCTGGGGCCATCATGCGCAACGGGCTGCTTCTTCTTAGCTGCCGCGTCGAGGGCCTGTAGTCCACCGGGCCGGCACCCTCGCCGCGGGGAACGAGCTGTGCGCGCGATCGGCGATCCAATGGTGTATCGCGAGCGGCAGCCGAGGCCGGCCAGTCGGTGTCGACCAGGTGTTGACCCCTCCCGACCCGCCCGCACCACGCATCACAGGAAGCCGAGTCACCTCCATGACCGAGCAGAACTCCGCCGCGTCCGTTCCCGCCGGCCGTCCCTTCGTCGACCGCCCCACCCCGATCACCGCCGCCTCGGTGCGCCAGCGGCCCTCGGGCATGCGTCACGGGCGCTACCTGCCGTTCGGCACCGTCGACCTGGCGGACCGCAGCTGGCCGGAGAAGGTGATCACCAAGGCGCCGCGCTGGCTCTCCACCGATCTGCGGGACGGCAACCAGGCGCTGATCGACCCGATGTCGCCGGCCCGCAAGCGCATGATGTTCGACCTGCTGGTGAAGATGGGCTACAAGGAGATCGAGGTCGGCTTCCCCTCCTCCGGGGCCACCGACCACGCCTTCGTGCGCTCGCTGATCGAGGAGGGGGCGATCCCCGAGGACGTCACCATCTCGGTGCTGACGCAGGCCCGCGAGGAACTGATCGAGAAGACCGTGGAGTCGCTGGTCGGCGCCCCGCGGGCGACCGTCCACCTGTACAACGCGACCGCGCCGCTGTTCCGCCGGGTGGTGTTCCGCAACGACAGGGCGGCCACCAGGGCGATCGCCACCGAGGGCACCCGGCTGGTGATGGAGTACGCGGAGAAGCTGCTGGGCGACGACACCGTCTTCGGGTACCAGTACTCGCCGGAGATCTTCGTCGACACCGAGCTGGACTTCGCGCTGGAGGTCTGCGAGGCGGTCATGGACGTCTGGCAGCCGGGCGAGGGCCGCGAGATCATCCTGAACCTGCCCGCCACCGTCGAGCGGGCCACCCCGAACGTCCAGGCCGACCAGTTCGAGTGGATGTCGCGCCACCTGTCCCGCCGCGAGTTCGTCTGCCTGTCGGTGCACCCGCACAACGACCGCGGCACCGCCGTCGCCTCCGCCGAGCTGTCCTACATGGCGGGTGCCGACCGCATCGAGGGCTGCCTGTTCGGCCAGGGCGAGCGGACCGGCAACGTCGACCTGGTGACGCTGGGGATGAACCTGTTCTCGCAGGGCATCGACCCGCAGATCGACTTCTCCGACATCGACGAGGTGCGCCGCACCGCCGAGTACTGCAACCAGATGGAGGTGCACCCGCGCCACCCGTACGCCGGCGACCTGGTGTACACCTCCTTCTCCGGCTCGCACCAGGACGCCATCAAGAAGGGCTTCGACGTCCTGGAGGCGGACGCCAGGGCCGCGGGCGTACCGGTGCACGAGCACACCTGGGGCGTGCCGTACCTGCCGATCGACCCGAAGGACGTCGGCCGCACCTACGAGGCGGTCATCCGGGTCAACAGCCAGTCCGGCAAGGGCGGCGTGGCGTACGTGCTGAAGAACGACCACAAGCTGGACCTGCCGCGCCGGATGCAGATCGAGTTCTCCCGGATCATCCAGGCCAAGACCGACGCCGAGGGCGGCGAGGTCAGCCCGGCCGAGATCTGGCGGGTCTTCGAGGACGAGTACCTGCCGACCACCGACAACCCGTGGGGCCGGATCTCGCTGAGCGGTTCGCGCACCCTGACCACCGAGGACGGCCGGGACGCGCTGACCGCCGAGGCCCTGGTGGACGGCGTCCCGACCACCCTGACCGGTACCGGCAACGGCCCGGTCTCGGCCTTCGCCGACGCGCTGGCCCGGATCGGCGTGGACGTGCGCGTCCTGGACTACGCCGAGCACGCGCTGAGCGAGGGCGGCGACGCCCAGGCCGCCGCGTACGTGGAGTGCGCGGTGGACGGCAAGGTGCTGTGGGGCGTGGGCATCGACGGCAACACCGTGCTGGCCTCGCTGAAGGCCATGATCAGCGCCGTCAACCGCTCGCAGCGCGGCTAATTCGAACGGGTGGTGTGCGAAGGGCCGTCCCGCGGGGCGGCCCTTCGCCGTGCCGGCCTGGAGTTGTGTCCTGCGCCACATTTTTTCGAATCGGAAGCCGTTCGAGGTACTGACACGTGCCGGTAACCGTGGCAACATCGATCCACCGGAAAGCCGGGTCGGTGGGACGGCCTCGGTGTCCGGTCGCGTGACCTGCCCATTGTCGAGCAGGCCGCCTGCCATGTCTGGGGAGTGGCGCCGTGACCAGGTTGTGGGGTGTTCGCCCGCGGTGGCGGACTGACGTTCTCGGTGACTTCTTCTGCCCGGGCTGTGGCGGGGACCGCAACTACCGCCGGCAGCACGGCCGGCGGTGGCTGCGGTTGCTGGGGACCCCGGTGGTCCCGCTCGGTCCGGTGATCGGCAGTGTGCAGTGCACCAGCTGCCACGGCCGGTACGGCGTCGAGAGCCTGGAGCAGCCCACCAGCGTGCGCCTCGGCGCGATGCTGCGGGACGCCCAGTACACCATCGCGCTGGCCCTGCTCGCGGCCGGCGGCACCGCCCACCGGGCGGCCCGCGACGCGGCCTGCGCGGCGGTCCGCGAGGCCGGGTTCGAGGACTGCGGCGAGGCCCAGGTGCTGGCCGCGCTCGCCGCGCTCTCCGGGCTCGGCGGCGAACTCCACGACGCCCGGGGGATGTCCGGCGGACTGGCCGTCGAACTGCACGCGGTGCTCGAACCGCTCACCCCGCACCTGGCCCACCACGGCCGCGAGCGGCTGCTGCTGCAGGGCGCGGCGATCGCCCTGGCGGACGGGCGCTACCTGCCGCAGGAGCGCGACGCGCTCGCCGCGGTCGGGGGCTGCCTGGACCTGCCGAAGTCCCGGGTCGGGGCGCTGCTGGAGGCGGCGACCAGGACCCCGTACAAGTAGCGCCGCCCGCCGGCCCGCCCGCCCGCGGCGCTGCTCGCCGACCACCTCTCACCGCTCACGATCACCGCTCACGATCACTGCTCGCGATCACCGGCCACCACCACCGCCCGCTGGGCGCCGTCCGGACCTCCGGAATCCGCAGACCATCTCCGAATCCCCCACAACGGGCCTTGGACTCCCCACCCCGGGCCCGCCGTGACCCGCACCGCATGGCCTCCCCCACGGCCGCCGGTGCGGGCAACACGGCTGTCCGGCGCCGGCGGGCGGTGGGGGAGAATGGTCCCCATGAGTCTTTTCCGGGACGACGGCGTCGTGCTGCGGGCGCAGAAGCTCGGCGAGGCCGATCGGATCATCACCCTGCTGACCCGCCAGCACGGCAAGGTGCGGGCGGTGGCGCGCGGGGTGCGGAAGACCAAGTCCAAGTTCGGTGCCCGCCTGGAGCCGTTCTCGCACGTGGACGTGCAGTTCTTCAGCCGGGGGAGTGAGCTGGTCGGCCGCGGATTGCCGCTCTGCACCCAGGTGGAGACCATCGCGCCGTACGGCGGCCCGATCGTCGCCGACTACGGCCGCTACACGGCCGGCACCGCGATGCTGGAGACCGCCGAGCGGTTCGCCGAGAACGAGGGCGAACCGGCCGTCCAGCAGTACCTGCTGCTGGTCGGCGGGCTGCGCACGCTGGCGGCCGGGCTGCACGAGTCGCACCTGGTACTGGACGCCTTCCTGCTGCGCTCGCTCGCGGTGAACGGGTACGGCGCGAGCTTCACCGACTGCGCCAAATGCGGCCTGGAAGGGCCGAACCGTTTCTTCTCCCTCCCCGCGGGCGGGGTGCTCTGCGGGGACTGCCGAGTGCCCGGATGTGCCGTACCCTCCCCTGAGACACTGGTACTGCTCGGGGCGCTGCTGTCAGGGGACTGGCAGACGGCCGACGCCTGCGAGCCGCGGTACTGGCGGGAGGGCAGCGGCCTGGTCGCGGCCTATCTGCAGTGGCACCTGGAGCGGGGCATCCGCTCGATGAGATACGTGGAGAAGTGAGCACATGGCAGCGCGACGGCTCTTCGGCGGCGGCAAGCAGCGGACGTACGTCCCCCCGACCCCGCACCCCAGCGGCGCACAGCCCCCGAAGATCCCCGGCGAGCTGGTCCCCGAGCACGTCGCGATCGTGATGGACGGCAACGGCCGCTGGGCCAAGGAGCGCGGGCTGCCCCGCACCGAGGGCCACAAGGTCGGCGAGTCCGTGGTGCTGGACGTCCTCAAGGGCGCCATCGAGCTCGGCGTCAAGAACATCTCGCTGTACGCGTTCTCCACCGAGAACTGGAAGCGCTCGCCCGACGAGGTGAAGTTCCTGATGAACTTCAACCGGGACGTCATCGCCCGCCGCCGCGACGAGATGGACGCGATGGGCGTGCGGATCCGCTGGGCGGGCCGGATGCCCAAGCTGTGGAAGAGCGTCGTCCAGGAGCTCCAGGTCGCCGAGGAGCAGACCAAGGACAACGACGCCGTCACGCTCTACATGTGCGTCAACTACGGCGGCCGGGCCGAACTCGCCGACGCGGCTCAGGCGATCGCCCAGGACGTCGCGGCCGGGAAGCTCGACCCGAAGAAGGTCAACGAGAAGACCCTGGCCAAGTACATGTACCACCCGGACATGCCGGACGTGGACCTCTTCCTGCGCCCCAGCGGCGAGCAGCGCACCTCCAACTTCCTTCTCTGGCAGTCGGCTTACGCCGAGTTCGTGTTCCAGGACGTGCTCTGGCCGGACTTCGACCGCCGTGACCTGTGGCGCGCCTGCGAGCAGTACGCGATGCGCGACCGGCGCTTCGGCGGGGCGATCCCCAACGAGGTCGGCGCGCCGGTGCCGTCCCAGCGCTGACGGGCGTACGGTCCCGAGGGCCGTGCCGGACGCGACGGTCGTGCCGGACGAAAAGGAGAGGACCCGCCGGGATCTGCCCGGCGGGTCCTCTCCTTCGTGTCGGCGGCTCAGGCCTTCTTGGCGCACTCCGCACAGGTCCCGAAGATCTCCAGGGTGTGCGCGATGTCGCTGAAGCCGTGCTCGGCGGCGACCGAGTTGGCCCAGCGCTCCACCGCGGGCCCCTCCACCTCGACGGTCGCGCCGCAGTGCCGGCAGACCAGGTGGTGGTGGTGCCCGCTGCTGCACCGGCGGTAGACCGCCTCGCCGTCGGCGGTGCGCAGCACGTCCACCTCACCGGCGTCCGCGAGCGACTGGAGCGTGCGGTAGACCGTGGTCAGACCGACGGAGTCCCCGCGGTGCTTGAGCAGGTCGTGGAGCTCCTGCGCGCTGCGGAAGTCCGCGATCTCGTCCAGGGCTGCCGAGACGGCGGCACGCTGCCGGGTCGAGCGGGCGCGCGGCGACGGGCCTGCGGTGGTCACCGTGGGTCCTCCTGGGGTCGTGGGCGTCTCGCACATCATTGTGCCAGCCCGGCCCGCCGCTCAGGGGTGGTCGTGCCGGACGGCCCGGAGACGGCCTGCCCCGGCAGTTCGACGTCGCACACCTTCGGTCCGTTCTCGCCCGTGCCGCGGTGGCGCCGCCGGGCCAGTGGCGCGGCGAGCAGGCTGAACACCGCGAAGACCGCGATGGCGAGCAGCACGATGGCCGGGCCGGAGGGCACGTCGAGCTGGTAGGAGCCGGTGACGCCGGCCAGCGAGACGACCACGCCGAGCGCGATCGAGGCGGCCTGGGTGGCGGCGAAGGAGCGGGTGAGCTGCTGGGCGGCGACCACCGGGACCACCATCAGCGCGCTGACCAGCAGCAGCCCGACCACCCGCATGGCGACCGTGACGGTGACCGCGGCCATCACCGCGAGCAGCAGGTTGAGGGTGCGCACCGGCACGCCGGTGACCCGGGCGAAGTCCTCGTCCTGGCAGATCGCGAAGAGCTGGCGGCGCAGGCCGACGGTGACCGCGATGACCACCGCGCCGAGCACCGCGATGGTGGCCAGGTCCGCGGGGGCGACGGTGAGGATCGAGCCCCACAGGTAGCTCTCCAGTGAGCCGGCCCCGGCCTGGGCGGACATCGAGACCAGCAGCTTGCCGCAGGCCATGCCGCCGTAGAAGAGCATCGCGAGGGCGATGTCGCCGCGCTGGTTGCCGCGCGAGCGGACCAGCTCCATGGTGACGGCGCCGAGCACGCAGACCAGCACGGCCATCCAGACCGGGCTGGTCTGGAAGATGAAGCCGAGGCCGACGCCGGTCATCGCGACGTGGCCCATGCCGTCGCCCATCAGGGCCTGGCGGCGCTGCACCAGGTAGATGCCGACGGCCGGGGCGGTGATCCCGACCAGGACGGCGGCGAGCAGGGCCCGCTGCATGAAGTCGTAGGACAGCATCTCGGTCATGCGAGCAGCCTCGGCGGGGTCAGGTCGGCGTGCGGGTGGACGTGGTCGTGGCCGGGCAGCGCGTGCAGGCCGGTGTTGGGCACGGGCGGGCCGTCGTGGGCGACGCAGCCGTCCCGCAGCACCACGGCGCGGTCGATCAGCGGTTCCAGCGGTCCGAGTTCGTGCAGCACGAGGAGGACGGAGGCGCCGCGGCCGACCTCGGTGCGCAGGGTGTCGGCGAGCACCTGCTGGCTGGCGGCGTCGACGCCGGCCATCGGCTCGTCCATGATCAGCAGGTCGGGGGAGCCGACCAGGGCGCGGGCGATCAGCACCCGCTGCTGTTGGCCGCCGGACAGGTCGGCCACGCCGTCCGAGGCCCGCTCCAGCATGCCGACGGCGGCCAGCGCGCGGTCCACCGCCTCGCGGTCCTTGCGGCGGAAGGGCAGCAGCCGGTGCTGCGGCAGCCGTCCGGTGGAGACCACCTCGCGCACGGTGGCGGGGACGCCGGAGGCGGCGGTGGTGCGCTGCGGGACGTACCCGATCCGGTGCCAGGCGCGGAAGGAGCGGAACGGGGTGCCGAACAGCTCCAGGGTGCCGTGCTCCAGCGGGACGGAGCCGATCACGGCCTTGACGGTGGTCGACTTGCCGGAGCCGTTGGCGCCCAGCAGGGCGACGACCTCTCCGGGCCGGACGGTGAGGTCGACGCCGCGCAGCACCGGCCGGCCGCCGCGCGAGGCGACGGCGTCACGGAGGCGGACGGCCGGGGGTATCGGGTCGGTCATGGTGCTCGGTCCCGTCAGTTCGCGGGGGCGGGGGTGGCGGCGTCGGTCCCGGCGGGGGCGGTCGGGGCGGTGTCGGTCGGGGCGGTCCCGGCCGGGGCGCCGAGGGCGGCCTGGAGGTTGGCCAGGTTCTGCTTCATCACGGTCAGGTAGTCGTCCTTGGAGGGGTCCTTGACGCCCTCCAGCGGATCCAGGACGGCGGTCGTGAGGCCGAGGTCCTTGGCGACGGTCTCGGCGAGCTTGGGGCTGACCAGGGTCTCGAAGAAGACGGTGGAGACGCCGTTGTCCTTGGCGGCCTTCTGCACCGCGGCGAGGCGGGCCGGGGTGGGCTCGGACTCCGGGTCGACGCCGTTGATGGCGACCTGGGTGAGGCCGTAGTGGTCGGCGAGGTAGCCGAAGGCGGCGTGGCTGGTGACGAAGGTCCGGGTCTTGGCGTCCTTCAGCCCGTCCCGGAACTCCTGGTCGAGCGCGGTGAGCCTGGTGACCAGCTCGTCGGTGTTCTTCCGGTAGTCCTCGGCGTGGGCCGGGTCGGCCTTGGCGAACTCGTCGCCGACGCTCTTGGCGATCGCCGCGTAGCGGGTCGGGTCGAGCCAGATGTGCGGGTCGCCGGCCGGGTCCTCGTGCTTGTGGCCGTCGGTCCCGTGGCCGTCGCCGCCGTGGTCGGCGTCCCCGGTGCCCTCGTCGAGGTGGTGGTCGACCAGCGGGCTGGCGGCGGTGGCGTCGATCTTGTGCTTGCTGGACGACTGCGCGACGGCCTGGTCGACGGTGGGCTGGAGGCCCTTGAGGTAGATGATCGCGTCGGCCTTCTGGACCGTGCCGACCTGCTTGGCGGTGAGCTCCAGGTCGTGCGGCTCGACGCCGGCGGCGGTCAGGTCGGTGACCGCGACGTGCTCCTTGCCGATCTGCTGGGCCAGGTACTCCATCGGGTAGAAGGAGGCGACGACCTTCAGCTTGCCCGTGCCGCTGTCGGCGCTGCTGCTGCCTCCGCAGGCGGTGAGGACGAGGGAGGCGGCGAGGGCGGTGGTGCCGAGGGCCATGGAGCGGCGGGTCCGGCGAGACAGTCCGAGTCGAGGCAGTCCGATCATCATGACAATCATTCTCATCTCAAATGGAAATGATTGTCAAATCACTCGGGCGGGTGAACGGAAGGTGACGGAGGGTGGGGGCGGCCGGACGATACCGATTTGAATCACGTACCCGTATGGCCGGTAACCTGAGGTATTCGGGTACGCGCAACCAGCCGTGCCCTGACCGTGCCGTACGTACTGAAGAGAGCACTGTGGCCGCCGACAAGATCGACACGATCGTCAGCCTGAGCAAGCGCCGTGGCTTCGTCTACCCCTGCAGCGAGATCTACGGCGGCACGCGTGCCGCCTGGGACTACGGGCCGCTGGGTGTCGAGCTCAAGGAGAACATCAAGCGCCAGTGGTGGCGCGCGATGGTCCAGGCCCGTGAGGACGTCGTCGGACTCGACTCGTCGGTGATCCTCGCCCGCGAGGTGTGGGAGGCCTCCGGTCACGTCGCCACCTTCAACGACCCGCTGACCGAGTGCCTCTCCTGCCACAAGCGCCACCGGGCCGACCACCTGGAGGAGAAGTACGAGGCCAAGCACGGCTTCCCGCCGCCGAACGGTCTCCAGGACGTCAACTGCCCCGACTGCGGCACCAAGGGCCAGTTCACCGAGCCCAAGGACTTCTCGGGCATGCTGAAGACCCACCTCGGTGTCACCGAGGAGGCGAGCGGCCTGGCGTTCCTGCGCCCGGAGACCGCCCAGGGCATCTTCACCAACTTCAAGGCCGTCCAGACCACTTCGCGCAAGAAGCCGCCGTTCGGCATCGCCCAGACGGGCAAGAGCTTCCGCAACGAGATCACCCCCGGCAACTTCATCTTCCGGACCCGCGAGTTCGAGCAGATGGAGATGGAGTTCTTCGTCAAGCCGGGCGAGGACGAGCAGTGGCACGAGTACTGGCTCCAGCAGCGCTGGGACTGGTACGTCGGCCTCGGCCTGCGCACCGAGAACATGCG
The DNA here is from genome assembly GCF_042724755.1 of Kitasatospora sp. NPDC127067. Lineage (NCBI taxonomy): Bacteria > Bacillati > Actinomycetota > Actinomycetes > Kitasatosporales > Streptomycetaceae > Kitasatospora > Kitasatospora sp. NPDC127067. The sequence goes on from NZ_JBHXEM010000021.1 coordinate 44,620, forward strand.
CTTCTTCGAGCACCCGAAGGAGAAGCTCTCCCACTACGCCAAGCGCACGGTGGACATCGAGTACCGCTTCAACTTCGGTGGCAGCGAGTTCTCCGAGCTGGAGGGCGTCGCCAACCGCACCGACTACGACCTGCGGGTGCACAGCGAGGCCTCCGGCCAGGACCTGAAGTACTTCGACCAGGAGTCCGGCGAGCGGTACTTCCCGTACGTCATCGAGCCGGCGGCCGGCCTCAACCGCGCCATGCTGGCCTTCCTGATCGACGCCTACTTCGAGGACGAGGCGCCGAACGCCAAGGGCGTCATGGAGAAGCGCGTCGGCATGCGGCTCGACCCGCGCCTGGCCCCGGTCAAGGTCGCCGTCCTGCCGCTGTCGCGCAACGCCGAGCTGTCCCCGAAGGCCCGCGGCCTGGCCGCCGACCTGCGCACCGCGTGGAACGTCGAGTTCGACGACGCCGGCGCCATCGGCAAGCGCTACCGCCGTCAGGACGAGATCGGCACGCCGTTCTGCGTCACCGTCGACTTCGACACCCTTGAGGACAACGCGGTGACCGTCCGCGACCGCGACACCATGTCGCAGGAGCGCGTCTCGCTGGACCAGGTCAAGGCGTACCTGGGCGCGCGCCTGATCGGCTGCTAGCAGCCTCCGGTACGGCCCGGGAGCCCTCGTCCGCCCTGGTGGGGCGGACGAGGGCTCCTTGCTGTCCGGGACCGGGGCCGGGACCGGGGTCGGGGGCCGAGTGCCGGCCCAGGCCGTCCCCGGTCCGTCCCGCGGCCGTTCCCCGTGCGGCCGCCGCTACCGCCGTCCCCAGCGCGAGCGCGGGGCCGTGGGCGGGCGGGTCGGGAGGCCGGCGGTGCGCAGGGCCGCGAGCGTGGTGCGGTGGCGGGCCTCGTCGGCGAGCAGCGCGGCCAGCAGCTGCGCGTAGAGCCCGGAACTGCCGGCGCCGTCCAGGGCGGCGGCCAGCCGGACCACCTCGGCGGGCGGGCGCAGGACGGCCAGCTCGCTCAGCAGGAGGGCGGCGAGCGCCGGCGGCAGCCCGGCCGCGAGGGCGGCGAGGTCGGCGGTGGAGCGGCCCGCGGCCTGGCGCAGCAGGGTCCTGACGTCGGCGGACCGGCCGTGCTGCTGGAGGCAGGCGGCCAGGGAGGTCAGTTCGGGCATCGGCGCGGACCCCCACTCCCAGAGCAGCGTCGCGCTGTCGGCGGCCAGCCCGGCCCGGTCCAGCGCGGAGAGCAGGCCGGGGACGGAGGCGGCCGGGTAGCCCCAGAAGGCGTGGAACACCTCGGCCGCCTCCTCGGCCAGGCCCAGTTCGCGCAGCTCGGCGAGCACGGTGACGGAATGGTCGGGTGCGGACCGGGCGATGCTGCGGGCGAGGAGGATCGAGCCGCCGGTCGGACCGTACCGGGCCAGCATGCCGACCAGCAGCGCGGCGTCGGAGGGGGTGAGGCGGGCGGCGGCCGCGTCTATCACCCCGGTGGCCTCGGCGAGGGAGCCGGCCCGGTGGAGGGCGGTGATCCGCTCGGTGAGAGCGCCGAGGTCGGGGCGGGCGGGCGCCGGCTGCTGCTGAGGTGGCTGCTGCTGTCGCGGTGGCTGCTGTGCGGGCTGCTGATGGGCCGGGGTCTGTTGATGCTGCGGTGGCGGCGGTGGCTGCTGCCGCTGTCTGATCCGGCTCTCCAACGCCTCAAGCTGGTCGCTGAGTTGGAGGCAGCTGGCGCCCAGGCCCTCGCGGAGCGCGCGGGCCTGGGCGAGCTGGCGCAGCAGCTCCCCGTCCGGCCGCTGGCGGCCCGGGGTGGCCCGGATCGCCTCGTTCAGGCGCCGTTCACGTTGGCTCGCGTAGCGGCTCGCACGGAGTAACTCGTCCAGTTCTGCGCGGAGTTCCTCGGCCTGTTGCTCGTCTTCCGGCCGCTGGCCTGCGGATTGTGCCGTCGGCCGCATGCGCATGATCGCCCCAACCTGTCCATCTGCACCCTGACTGTGTGACATCCTGGCGTCAGTATGTGGCGTGGGAGTTAAGAGTGCACGACCAGTCGTGTCCGAGTGGTGTCAAGGAGCGCGCAGACGGCGGTCGTTGCGAGGAGTGCGCCGGTCGCGCTCCGGAGGAGGGTCGCCTCGTAGTACGGGCCGGGAGCGAGCGCCGCGACGGCGTATCCGACCAGCGCGCCCATGAGCGCGGGCGGCAGGAGAAGCAGCGCGTCCCGGCGGACCGCCGCCCCGATCACCAGGAGCCCGGCCAGGGCGGAGAGTTCGGGCGTGCCGAAGGACTGCGCGTAGCGGATCGACAGGGCGGGGACGAGGAACAGCGCCAGTGCCCGGCCGACCGTCCCGGAGAGTGCGGCGGTGTACCGGCCGGGCCGCCCGCGCGGGATCCGGCGCGGAAGGGTGCGGGTGGCGACGAGCACCGCCAACGCGGCCGCGGCGGACGGGAGATGGTCCCCGAGCCGGGCGAGGTTGTAGAGCAGCGCGGTGTCGTACAGCACCAGCATCAGCTGGCCGTACGCCCACAGGTCGAGCGCGAAGCGGAACGGGCCGCGGGCGGGCTCGGCGTCCGCTTCGGGTTCGCGTCGGGCCAGCCGGGCGATCAGCGGCGGCGTGAGGCAGGCCGCGAGCACCCGCAGGACGAGGTCGTCCACGGTGTACGGGTTCCGCAGGTCCCACTCCACCGCGCAGAACACCACCGTGTACGAGACGGCGGCGAGCGGGATCAACGGCGAGCGGGCCAACCGGACGTACAGCGCGCGGTCCAGTCGCCGGACGACGGCGACGAACGCCAGCAGCACCAGCGGCAGTTCGAGGAACGCCTGCACCCGGAGCACCGACGGCGCCAGGAGCTCCGGGGCCGGGAAGCGGGCGGCGAGGAAATCCAGGCGGGGCACGTCGAACCAGCCGGGCGGCAGGTGGCGGGCGATGAAGGAGACGTCACCGTGGTGCACCCGGTTCACGTAGACCGCGACGAGCACCTGGTTGAGGTAGATCAGCGCGACGACGGCCGCCAGCAGCGGCTCCGGCCCGTACGTTCCTTCTCGCCGCGGGGGCCGGGCCTTCCGCCGCAACACCCCCGGCGCCAGGAGCAGGGCGGCGGCGGCCGAGGCCACCACCGTCCCGTCCAGCAGCGGAGCGATCGCGCTCATGCGGCCAACCGCGCCCGCGCCTCCATCAGGGCGAAGCCGAGCAGGTTCAACCCGCGCCACTCGGCGGGCTGTTGGGCCCGGATGTCGTCGGCGGCGAGCCCGATGCCCCAGATCCGGTCCAGCGGGCTGGCCTCGACCAGCACCCGGTCGCCCGTGCCCAGGAGGTAGTCGCGCAGCGCCTCGTCCTGTCCGAACTTCGCGACGTTGCCCGCCACCACCAGCTCGAACCGGCCGGCCGTCCAGACCTTCTCGTCGAAGTCCTTGACCAGCCGCCCCAGCTTCTTCGCCTCGGCGGGGGTCCGGGCCGCGAGCACCCGCCGCGCGATCTCCTCGTCACCGAACATCCGGGCCTTGCCGGCCATCATCCAGTGCTCGGCGGAGGTGTAGGTGAGCCCGTCGACGGTGAACTCGCCGGGCCACCACTGGCTCAGGCACTCCTGTCGGGTGCCACCGCCCTTGCGCTCGGTGTGCCCCCAGAACATCACCCACTTCGGCCGCAGCCCGTCGGCCATCAGCGCGGTCAGCTCCTCGCGGCTGCGGACGGCGGCCAGGTCCCCCACGTGCATCTCGCTCATATCGTCAGTCTGACACAAAGGGGTGGTGGCCGCGAACCGTTCGACTGCGGCGCTCCTCGCGGGATCCCCGCCGTCAGCCCCTGGTCGCCAGCTCCAGGAAGCGCAGCCCGACCTCCGTCACCTGCTCCGCCGTCCACGCCTGCGCCGGCTCGCCGAGGCTGACCTCGGCCACGGCGAGGCCGGGGGCGGCGTCCTCCCAGTGGGGGACGAACCAGACGCCCTCCTGCTCGGCCAGGGCCAGATGGGCGGCGTTCAGGGCCTCGGCCGGGTGCGGGAGCCAGAGTTGGTACTCGTGGGTGGGCGGCACCTCGGGATACAGGCGGGCGCCGGGGAGTGCGGCCAGGGCCGGGGTGAGCGTGGACGCGGCGTGGCGGATCAGGCCGGGGATGCGCGGCAGGGCGGTGTCCAGGCCGTGGAGGGCGGCGATGGCGGCCGGCCACTGCTGGGAGAGCTGGCCGCCGTAGCGGTGGCGCCAGGTGCGGGCGTAGGAGGTGAGGGCGGCATCGCCGGCGAGGGCGGCCCCGCTGATCCCGCCGAGGTCCTTGTAGTAGGAGACGTAGACGCTGTCGGCGAGGGCGGCGATCTCGTCGAGCCGCTTGCCGAAGTGGACCGTGGTGTTCCAGAGCCGGGCGCCGTCGAAGTGCACCCGGGCGCCGGCCTCGCGGGCGGCGGCGACGAGGGCGGTCAGCTCGTCCCAGTCGGGGAGCAGGTAGCCGGGGTCGCGCAGGGGGAGTTCGACCGTCAGGGTGCCGAACGGCTCGCCCAGCGCGCCGAGTTCTCCGGGCGTCGGCTGGCGCTGCTCGGTGGTGGGCCAGAGGCCGCGCAGGCCGGTGAGCTGGGTGTAGGCGTGCCGCTCGTGCCGCTCGATGTGGCTGAGCGGGTGCAGGGCCACAGCCGTGTTGCCGGTGCGCTCGGCGTGGTGGCGCAGGGCCACCTGCTGGGCCATCGTCCCGGTGGGGAAGAAGACCGCGTCCTCCTTCCCGAGCAGTGCGGCGGTCCGTTCCTCCAGCTGCCGTACGGGCCCGTCGCTGCCGTAGAAGTCGTGGGGGACGTCCAGGCCGTCCAGGGCGGAGAGTTGGGCGAGGCGCTCGCGGATGCTGAGGACACGGTCGCCGGAGAGGAAGCGCTTGCAGGTCATGCGGGCCGCGCGGCGCCGCTGGACCGCGCTCTGGTCATCGGTCATCCGGCGATTGTCGAACTCGTGACGCGGTCGGACCAACTGCTTTTCCCCAGGACGGGGCGGGCGCCGGAAAGGCGGTCCGGGTCGGGGCTATCGGGGCTGCCCGTCCGTGTCGCCCTCGTCGGGCCAACGGCCCTCCAGGTGGAGCCGGATGAGCGCGGCGTGGGAGAGCGGGCTGGTCGGGTCGGCGACGTCGCCGTTGGTGGTGTAGTCCAGGAGCACGACCTCGTCCTTCTCCCGGAGCCGCTCGACCAGATCGGCGACGCGGTGTTCGAGGACCCAGCGGTAGGCCGGGAGGTAGATGCGGCGGCGGGCCGTCTCGTAGGGCAGGAGCCGGTCGCCGTGCAGGCCGGTCCGGTGGCCCTGGACGGGGCCGTACCGGCGCACCGTCCGCTTGAGGCCCTTCATCGAGGTGACGCGCAGCTTCGCGGGGTCGACGTCGGCGTCCCGGAAGACCTTGAGGGCCTGCCAGACGCCTTCCACGGACTCGCTGGTCACGCCGTCGCTCCAGGGGACCGGGATGCCGCCGTGCGGATGGAACGGGCTCAGCCGGACCCACGGGTCCGGCGCCCTGGAGGTGACGTCGATGATCTCCGCGCCGGGGAAGGCGGCGGTCAGCGAGGCCGTCGTGCGGCGGCGGCTCGCGACGTGGATCGGCATCGGTGGGCTCCCCTGGTCGACGGTGCGGGTCACCGAGCGTCCCAGGTGGCACTGACATTCCGGCTCCGGAACCGGTCCCGCCACGGTCGGCCGAGGCCCGGGAGGAGCGGACCCCTGCTAGATTGAACGTGTTCAAATATGCCGTGCCAGGAGGGGGATGACCATGGTGACGGTTCCTGCGAGTGCCCGAGGGTTCGTCGGGCTGGCGGTCGCGGTGTTCGTATGGCCGGTGGCGGCCTTCGTCGTGAGGTTCGGCTTCTACGCCGCGCCCGTGCACGTGGTCGTGGCGGTCTGCATGGTGCCCTGTGCGGTGGCACTCCTCGCCGGTCGCCCGAGAGTGTTCCGGATCGCCGTCACCGTGGCCGGGACGGCGATGGGAGCCGTGGCGGGGCTCGCCGCACTGGGGCTCCTCGTGATCGGGACGGAGTTCGGCCCGAGGACCGCGCTCCTGGTCGGGGTCACCCTGCCGGTCGCGACGATCGCCCCGCTGGTCGCCGCCTTCAAGCGGGCCGAGGGGGTCGAGCACGGCCGGCCTGCGGCCGTGCTCGGCTGGTCGGCGGCCCTGCTCGCGGCCGGCGGCTGGCTCCTGCTGCTGTTCTTCTAGGACCGGGGTCGCTCGGGGCTCCGGCGGGAGCGGGCCCGGTGCGGCCGGCGCCCGGAGCGGCCGGGGCTCAGCGCGGACCGTAGTAGGCCGTGATCGGGGCCCGGGCCTCGTCGGGCAGGGCCGGGCCGTCCGTCGGTACCGGCGTCCAGGCGCCCGAGTCGGGGTTGAGCTCGACGAGTTGCGCCGTGGAGAGCGCGTACACGACCCGGCCGAGGCCGGAGCGGAGGATGCCTCCTTCGCACATGCCGCAGGGCTGGCAGCTGGTGTACATCGTGGTGCGCGCGGCGGTGCCGGGGGCCAGTTCGCGGGCGGCCCAGCGGGCGAGCTTCAGCTCGGGGTGGGCCGTGATGTCGTCGTCGCGCCGTACGGTGTTGTGGGCCTCGGCGAGGATCCCGCCGTCCGGGCCGGCGAGCAGGGAGCCGTACGGGGCGTCACCCAAGGTGATCGCGTGGGCGGCGATGGCGAGGGCGCGGCGCAGCAGGGCCCGGTCGGCGTCGGTGATCACACGGCCCTCCACCGGGTGGCCACGGTGGTGAGGTCCTGCCAGGCCCGCTGCGGCCGACGGGTTTCCTCCGGATCGCCGTGGTAGGGGTCGAGGACGACGGTCTCCGCGCCGAGATCGCGCAGGTGGCGGAGGTCGTCGAGGATCTGGTCGACGGTGCCGACGCCGGCGGGCCGCTCGGGGTCGTCGACCGGCGTGCCGGTGGGCCGCAGGGCGATGCGGGGCGCGAACCCCGGCATCGGGTGCTCGGCCAGGACCGACCGCATCCGGGCGAGGGGCAGCCGCAGCGGGTGCCAGGCGTCGCCGAACCGGCGTGCCCGCCGGAGCGCGGCCTCGCTGTGGCCGCCGACCCAGACCGGTACCGACCGGCGGTCGGGCTCCTCGGCCCGGGCGTCGCGCAGGGTGCTCAGGTACTCGTCGGTCAGTCTGCCGCGCTCGCCGAACGGCACGCCGAGGGCGGCGAACTCCCGGCGGGCCCAGCCGACTCCCACGCCGAGGACGAACCGGCCGCCGCTGAGCCGGTCGAGGGTGTCCGTCATCCGTGCCACCAGCAGCGGGTTCCGGTAGGGCAGGACGAGCACGGTCGTGCCCAGCCGCAGGTTCGGGGCGACCCCGGCGAGCCAGGACAGCGTGGTGAAGGGCTCGTAGAACGGTTCCGGGTACCGCTCGGCGACGTCCGGGGTCACCGCCACGTGGTCCGACACCATGAGGAGGTCGAAGCCGAGGCCCTCCGCGGTCCGGGCCCACTCGCGCAGCACGCCGGGGTCGGTTCCCGGGCCGAAGTTCGGTACGTTGACGCCAAGTTGCATGCTTCGAGGCTATCCCCGCGATCATGGCGGACGGAACGGGGTTCTCCCGCTGTGACCGGCGGATCGCCGTGGTTCTCCCGGTAGATTCGCGTCATGGCCGTGAATCTTGACGACACCGACTGGGCGATCATCGAGCAGCTGCAACGGGAGGCCCGCATCTCGCTGAGCGAGCTGGGACGGCGGGTGTCGCTGAGCGCGTCGGCGACCACGGAACGGGTGCGGAACCTGGAGTCGCTGGGCGTCATCACCGGCTACCGCGCGACGGTGGACCTGGCGAAGGTCGGCTACCCGGTGCTCGCCGTCGTCCGGCTGAAGTACCCGGGCAACCGCCACGAGCCGCTGCGGCGGCTGCTCGACGAGCGGCGGGAGATCCTGGAGTGCCTGCGCACCACCGGCGACGACTGCTACACCCTGAAGGTGGCGGCGACGTCCATGGAACACCTGGAAACCCTGGTGGACGAGCTGGCCGGCTTCGGCAGCACCACCACGAGCGTCGTCTACAGCCGGACACTGCCCCTGCGGGGACCCGGCCGGCCCTGACGCCTGCGGAGGTGCTCCCTCGATCGGGGGAGGCCGGCCGTCCGCCGCGCGGCCAGACTGGCGATCGTGACCGGGAGCGGTTCCCGATCCCCACGATCCCACAGGAGTTGACCCGTGCGTCCTTCGCGTGTCCGCCACATGGCACTCGCCCTCGCCCTCTCGACCGCCGCGGCCGTCGGGGCGCTGACACCGCCCGCGGCGTCGGCCGCGTCCGCCGCTGCCCCGCCGGACGTCGTGCAGCAGGGTCTGAACGCGCTGGTGCGGACGGACGGGGTGCCCGCCGCGCTCGCGACCGTCCGGGACGGGCGGGGCCGGACCCGCGACTACACGGCAGGGGTGGGGGACCTGGCCACCGGCGCGAAGGTCCCCGTCGACGGGCAGGTGCGGATCGGCAGCAACACCAAGACCTTCACCGCCGTCACCGTGCTCCAGCTGGTGGGGGAGGGGAAGGTCGACCTCGACGCCTTCGTCGACACCTACCTCCCCGGCCTGGTCCGCGGCGAGGGCGGGGACGGACGCGGCATCACCGTCCGGCAGCTCCTCCAGCACACCAGCGGCCTGCCCGACTACGAGGGGCTGCTGGACGAAGCCTCCCTCCGGCACCGGTACTTCGAGCCCCGGGAGCTGCTGGACCTCGCCCTCGGGCAGAAGTCCGTCTCCGCGCCCGGGGAGAAGTTCGGCTACAGCAGCACCAACTACGTGCTGGCCGGCCTGATCGTCCAGCGGGTGACCGGCCGGCCGCTCGCCGAGGAGATCGACCGGCGGATCGTCCGGCGCATCGGGCTGCGGCACACCTACTTCCCGGCCGCCGGCGACCGGACCATCCGGGAAGCCCACCCCAAGGGGTACCGCAAGGACTCCGCCGACGGGCCGCTGACCGACTTCACCGAGCTGGACCCGTCGGCGGGCTGGGCGGCCGGGCAGATGATCTCCACCAACGCGGACCTCGACCGCTTCTTCACCGAACTGCTGGTCCCGGACCGCCTGCTGCCCGCCGCCCAGCTCGCCCAGATGCGCACCACCGTCCCGGTCGGGGACAGCGGCATGGGCTCCGGGCTGGGCGTCTTCAGCCGGCCGCTCTCCTGCGGCGGCGTCTACTGGGGGCACGGCGGCGACATTCCGGGCTACGAGACCCGGGGCGGCGCCACCGACGACGGGCGCGCCGTGAACATCGCGGTGACCACCATTCCGGCCGACTACGCCGTCACCCGGCACCTGGAGGACGTGGTGGACGCCGCCCTGTGCCGCTGAGCCGGCCGCCGGGCCGCGAGCCGTCAGGAACGGTAGTGGTTCCCCTCGTCGCCGATCACGCCGGTGCCGTGGTGGACCGAGATGCTGGAGTACGTCGCCCGCATGCGCGTGGCCTGGGCGGTCCGCTGCTGTTCGATCAGCAGGCCCTCGGCGTCGTCGAACTGGTGCCGGCGAGCGCGTTCCCTGAGCACCAGGTAGACCGTGGCGCCGACGACCGTGCCGACGAGCACGAGCAGGAACACCAGGACGAGAGCCATGACGTCATCTTCCCCCGGTTCGAGTGCGTCTGACTTTTATCTCATGGGCGTTCGACGGTCGCACCCGAATCGTCCGAATTCGCCGTACGGCTGTTCGGGACATCGGGCGCGGGCGGCGCGGGGGCGGCGATCGGCCGACCGTTCCGGGTGCTCCCGACGCGCTCGCCGGCCCCGCGGGCCGGGGTTCAGCCGATGGAGCGGGGGAGGCGGGTGGTCAGGTGGAGGATGGTGAAGGAGCCGAGGAGCTGGATGCCCAGGCACAGGGCGAGGGCGCGGTCCATGCCGAGGACGGGGGAGAGGGAGAGGTAGAGGGTGCCGAGGGTGGCGACGCCGAGGGCGAGGCTGGACTGCTGCCCGGTGGCGAGGACGCCGCTGCCGACGCCGGCCCGGGCGGCGGGCACCTTGGAGAGGACGACCCGGAACAGCGGGGTGCCGATCAGGCCCTGCCCGATGCCGGCGAGGGCGACGCCCGGGGCCATCCGCAGCGGGGAGAAGTGCGACCAGTCGGCCAGGACGGTCAGGGCGAGGGTGGCGAGGCCGGTGGCCTGGACGACGGCGCCGGCGCTGAGCACCCGGCTGCCCCAGCGGCCGATCAGCCGCGGGCCGGCCAGCGAGGCGCAGAAGTAGCCGACGGCCATCGGGACGAGCGCCCAGCCGGCCGCGACCGGGCCGAGCCCGAGGCCCTGCTGGAGGGCGACCGCGATGACGAACATGAAGCCGCCGAAGCCCGCGAAGTAGGGGAGCGCGATGCCGAGGCCGCGTCGCATCTCCGGGATGCGCAGCAGGGACGGCGGCACCAGCGGGGTGTCCCCGCGCCGCTCGGCGCGGCGTTCGACGGTACCGAAGGCGACGGCGAGGACGGGGAACAGGGCCAGCAGCACCCAGGACCAGAGCGGCCAGCCGGCGGCACGGCCCTCCATCAGCGGGATGAGCAGGGAGAGCAGCGTGGCGGTGAGCAGGACGGTGCCGGGGACGTCGACCCGGGCGGCCGTGGCGGCCCTGTTCTCCGGGACGTAGCGGACCGCGAGCACCACGGCGAGCAGGGCGAACGGCACGTTCAGCAGGAACACCGAGCGCCAGCCGGTGCCGAACAGGTCGGCGGCGACCAGCATGCCGCCGAGCACCTGCCCGATCACCACCGAGATCCCGCCGACCGCGCCGTAGACGCTGAGCGCGCGGCCGCGCCGGGCGCCCTCGGTGGCGGCGGTGATGGTGCCGAGCACCTGCGGGATCAGCAGTGCGGCCGAGGCGCCCTGGGCGGCCCGGGCGGCGACCAGGGACCACGCGCCGGGGGCGAGGCCGCAGGCCAGCGAGGTGAGGGCGAAGGCGACGGCGCCGACGACGAAGAGCCGGCGGCGGCCGTAGTTGTCGCCGAGGCGTCCGCCGAGGACGAGCAGCACGGCGAAGGCGATGCCGTAGCCGGCGGCGACCAGTTCGAGGACGGCGGGCCCGGCGGCCAGGTCGTGGTCGATGGTGGGCAGGGCGACGTTGACGATGAAGAAGTCGAGCATCGGCAGGAAGGCGCCGAGCAGGACGGTGACCAGCCCGGCGGTGCCGAGGGTGGCGGCGGGGCCGGTGGGAGCGGTGGCGGGGCCGGCCGGTCCCGGGGCGGAGGTACGGGCGGCCGCGGTGCCGGGGGTGGTGGCGGTGCCGGGGGTGGTGGCGGTGCGGCTCGATGCGGGGGCGGCGGCGAGTTGTCGGGTCACGGGTCCTACGATCCGCCGGGTCGTACCCTGGTACCAGAGTGTGGTTATCCGGGTATAAGAAGTACCTGGCAACAGGCTGACGGCTGTCGCATGCTGGGGAGCATGAGCCTCGCCACACCTCCCGCGCAAGCCCGTACCGGTTCGGCCGGTCCGCGCCCGGCCACTCCCGACGAAGCCCGCCGGCACGAGCTGGCCGCGTTCCTGCGCAGCCGCCGCGAGCGCCTGACGCCCGAGCAGGTGGGCCTGCCGATGACCGGGCGCCGCCGGACGCCGGGGCTGCGCCGGGAGGAGGTCGCGCAGCTCGCCGCGGTCGGGGTGACCTGGTACACGTGGTTGGAGCAGGGGCGGGACATCCAGGTGTCCGCCCAGGTGCTGGACTCGGTGGCCCGGGCGCTGCTGCTGGACCCGAGCGAGCGCGCCCACCTGTTCACCCTGGCCGGCACGGACGACCCGGTGCCGGTGAGGGAGTGCCCCTCGGTGACCCCGAGCGTGCGGCTGCTGCTGGAGCGGCTGGCGCCGTACCCGGCGGTGGTGCTCAACTCCCGCTACGACGTGCTGGCGCACAACGCCCAGTACACCGCGATCGTCGGTGACCTCGACCGGCTGGCTCCGGAGGACCGGAACCTGATGTGGATGGCGTTCACGCCCTCGCAGTTCCGCGACGTGCTGATCGACTACCGCACCGAGCGCCTCGGCATGGTGGCCCGGTTCCGCTCGGCGATGGCCGACCACAGCTCGGAGCCGGCCTGGAAGGCGCTGGTGGCCCGGGTGCTCAAGGCCTCGCCGGACTTCGCGGAGCTCTGGCAGCGGCACGACGTGATGCGGCCGGGCAACGGGATCAAGCGGTTCCAGGTGCCCGGGGTCGGGCTGTTGCGCTGCGAGTACACCAACTTCTGGCTCAGTCCGCAGCTGGGGACACGGATGATCACGTACACCCCGCTGGACGACGGGACCCGCGCGCTGATGGACGAGCTGCCGACGCCCTAGGCGGTCCGCAGCGCCGCGTCCCGGCCGAGCCACAGGCACACCACGGCGAGCGGCAGTTCGATGCAGGTGGCCATGACCAGCGCGGCGAGCACCGGGAGGCCCGGCCCGGCGCAGGCGATGTCGGCCAGGGCGTCCCCGGCGAGCAGCAGGGCCACCGCCGCGCCGGCCCAGAGCGCGGCGGGGCTGCGCCGGCGCAGCAGCGCGTCCAGCGAGAGCAGCGCGGCGAACTCGGTGAGGTCGAGCACGACCCAGGGGGTCTCGTGGCAGACGGCGAGGACCGCCAGCCAGGGCAGCAGCGCGACCGCGGCCATGACCGGGAGCCGGCCGAGGCGCGCGGGCGGGGCGTACGAGGAGGTGGGGCGGACGGAGAGGACGGCGGTACTCATGCGACGCTCCGCACCCGCTCCAGCGGCAGCCGCTCGGCCGTCCCGCCCGCCGAGTGCTCGACCCGCACCGCGTCGAACGGGCCCTCGGCCCAGGCGATCCAGAACCGGTCGGCCACCACGGCCACCTCGGCCGTCGACCGCGCCCGGCGGAACGGCCGCCGCCCGGTGAACACCACCGCGGGCGCTACGCCGTCGGCCGCCAGCCGGCCCCAGGCCAGCACGTGCCGGTTCCGCCCGGTGGACGGGCAGTGCCGGGCCCCGCGCAGCAGGTGCGGGGTGAGCCGGGCGGCGACCAGGACGTCGGTCAACTCCCCGTACTGGTACAGCTCCAGCGCGGCTCGGCCGCGGCCGGACCCGGCGCTGCGGACCGACCAGGGCCCGGCCCCGGCCGGCAGCGCCCCCTCCGGCGCTCGGGAGGCACCTCCGGGGCCGGGCCGCCCGTTCGGCGCAGTGGCGGAGTGCGATGCGGTGCTCGTCATGCCCTCAAGCTTTCCGCCGGGACCCCGGTCCTGTCGGTGGTGCTCCACACCGAATCGAGGGTGTATCCAGCTACACCCCTCACCCGGAACCCCCCTTCATGGCGGCTCGTGATCACCGGGCCCTACGCTGTTCGGCATGTCCTCCACCACGTTGCGCCGAGCGCTCGTCAGGAGCCTCCGGCGCCCACCGTGGTCGCCCGAGGTCTGGCGGGACGTCCGCTTCACCGCCGCCGGAATACCCATGGCGCTGCCGGTCTGGCTGGCCGCCACCGAGTCGACGCTGCTCTTCCCGGTGCTCGCCGCCGTCCTGCTCTGCGCCCGCCCGCTGACCGCCCTCCAGCGCGGCCGGCTGCGCGCCCTGCGCGGGGTGGAGGTGCCGCCGCTGCGCCCGCCGACGGGGCGTCAGGCCTGGCTGCTGGGGATGACCTGGCGCCAGGCCCTCCACCACCTGGTGGCCGGTCCGCTGCTGGCGGCGGGCGCGTTGGCGGTGCTGTACGCCTGGGCGGCCGCCGTGGTGCTGGCCACCGTGTACGGCTGGATGTGGCTGCTGCCCGCCGGCACCGCGGTGCGCTCCGGCCTGGCCGGGGGGGACGTCCTGCTCACCCTCGGCGGGTTGCTGCTGCTGGCGGTCCTCCCGCCGGCGGGCACCCAGTTGGCCCGGCTGGAGGTGTGGGTGGCCCGGCGGCTGCTCGGCCCGGACCGGGCGGAGGCGCTGGAGCGGCGGGTCGAGGAGATCGCCGAGAGCCGGGCCGGGCTGGTCGACGCGGTGGACGCCGAGCGCCGCCGGATCGAGCGGGACCTGCACGACGGCGCCCAGCAGCGGCTCACCTCCCTCGCGATGAACCTGGGCCTGGCCCGGCGCACCCTCAAGGACGTGCCGCCCGAGGTGATGCAGGTGATCGTCGACGCGCACGAGGAGGCCCAGGCGGCCATCGACGAGCTGCGCGACCTGGTCCGCGGCCTGCACCCGGCCGTTCTGGAGGACCGCGGCCTGGACGCGGCGCTGTCCGGCATCGCCGCCCGCGCCCCGCTGCCGGTGCGCCTGGACGTGGCACTCTCCGAGCAGGTCGCCCCGACCGTGGAGGCGGTCGCCTACTTCACCGTCTCCGAGGCGCTCACCAACGTGGCCAAGCACGCCAGGGCCCACCGGGTCGACCTCTCGGTGCGGACGGCCGGCGGCCGGCTGCGGCTGGTCATCAGCGACGACGGCGTCGGCGGCGCGGACGCCTCGCGCGGCACCGGGCTCACCGGTCTGCGCAAGCGCGCCGCCTCGGTCGACGGCACGCTGTCCGTTCTCAGCCCCCTCGGGGGCCCCACCACCATCACCGTGGAGTTGCCGTGCGTGCTGTGATCGCCGAGGACTCGGTCCTGCTGAGGGTCGGCCTGGTCAAGGTCCTGGAGGCGGTGGGCTTCGAGGTCGTGGCCGCCGTCGGGGACGCCACCGAACTGCTGGCCGCCGTCGAGGAGCACCGCCCGAAGGTGGTGGTGGCCGACGTCCGGATGCCTCCGGGCTTCAGCGACGAGGGGGTGAAGGCGGCGATGGTGATCCGCCGGCAGTGGCCGGACACCGCCGTCCTGCTGCTCTCCCAGTTCGTGGAGGAGCGCTACGCCGCGGACCTGCTGGCGACCAACACCAGCGGCGTCGGCTACCTGCTCAAGCAGCGGGTGGCCAATGTCGACGACTTCGTGGACGCGCTCCAGCGGGTCGCCGAGGGCGGCACCGCGCTGGACCCGGAGGTGGTCGCCCAGCTGCTGGTGCGCCGCCACCGGGACCCGTTGGAGAAGCTGACCCCGCGCGAGCGCGACGTGCTCGCCCTGATGGCGGAGGGCCGTTCCAACGCCGCGATCGCGGGCTCGCTGGTGGTCAGCGACAGCGCGGTGGCCAAGCACATCAACTCGATCTTCACCAAGCTCGACCTGCCGCCGGTCGCGGACAGCCACCGCCGGGTGATGGCGGTGCTGCGCTTCCTGGAGGTCGGGTAGCGGTGAAGGGGGTGAAGGCCTGGCGGGCCACCGGGACGGTCGCGATCGTGCTGATCATGCTGGGGGCCGGACTGCAGACCTGGTCGATGGCGGTGCAGCAACGGACCAGCACCAGCCGGCCGTACGACGTGGCGATCCACCGGCTCCAGCTGGAGACCGGCAACGCCTCGGTCAAGGTGCGGGCCGGCCGGGAGGGCCACGTGGTGGTCCGGCAGAGCCTGGACTGGCTGGTGCGCAAACCGGTGGTGTCCACCGTCTTCGACGGCGACGTGCTGACGGTCGGGATGCACTGTCGGCTGGTCCTGCCGTTCGTGGACGTCGGCTGCGGCGCCGAGATCGAACTGGAGGTGCCGGCGGCGACCGAGGTGTCCGGCTCGGTGGGCTCCGGCTCCGTCCAGGTGGAGGGGCTGAGCGGGGACGTGCGGATGGAGCTGACCTCCGGCCAGCTGCTGCTGTTCGACACCTCCGGGAACGTGTCCGCGCACGCCACCTCCGGTCAGGTGCGGGGCACCAACCTGAGCACCCGGCGGGTGACGGCGCGGGTCGGCTCGGGTTCGGTGCAGCTGGGCTTCGCGAAGGCCCCGCGCGAGGTGGACGCCACGGCGACCTCCGGCTCGGTGGAGCTGACCCTGCCGAGGGGCAGCCGGTACGCCGTCTCCAGTGAGATCGGCAGCGGCAGCGGCCGGATCGACACGGGGCTGGCGGACTCGTCGAGTCCGAACCGGCTGCACGCCGCGGTCACCTCCGGGTCGATCACCGTCGTCCCGGCGAGCTCGGAGCCGCCGGAGCCCGCAGAACCCGCGGACCCGGCGGAGCCCGCGCAGTCCGCGAAGCCGTCGGCGCCGCCGTCGGCTCCGTAGCGGGAGCGCCTCGGAGCGGGCGGCGGCCGCTCGCCCGGGCGGCGGACGGGTGGGGGACAATGGAGAGTCCCGTCCCCATCACCCGAGGTCAGCCGCGCATGACAGTCACGCCCGCACCCACCGCGTCCGACACCGAGTTCGAGCCGCTCGACATCGGCCCGATCCGGGTGTGGCCGCCCGTCGTGCTGGCGCCGATGGCCGGAATCACCAACGCGCCCTTCCGTACCCTGTGCCGTGAGCAGAGCGGCGGCCGGGGCCTGTACGTCTCGGAGATGATCACCACCCGGGCGCTGGTCGAGCGCAACGCCAAGACCATGCAGCTGATCAAGTTCGACCCGAGCGAGAAGCCGCGCTCCATCCAGCTGTACGGGGTGGACCCGGTGACCGTCGGCAAGGCCGCCCGGATGATCTCCGACGAGGGCCTGGCCGACCACATCGACCTCAACTTCGGATGCCCCGTCCCCAAGGTCACCCGCAAGGGCGGCGGCTCGGCGCTGCCGTACAAGCGCAACCTGCTGCGCGAGATCCTGCGCGAGGCCGTCGCCAACGCGGGCGACCTGCCGGTGACCATGAAGATGCGCAAGGGCATCGACGACGACCACCTCACCTACCTGGACGCCGGCCGGATCGGCGCGGAAGAGGGCGTGGCGGCGATCGCCCTGCACGGGCGCACCGCCGCCCAGCACTACGGCGGGACGGCCGACTGGTCGGCGATCGCCAGACTGCGCGAGTCCGTCCCGGCGCACATCCCGGTGCTGGGCAACGGGGACATCTGGTCGGCCGACGACGCGCTGCGGATGATGCGCGAGACCGGCTGCGACGGCGTGGTGGTGGGCCGCGGCTGCCTGGGCCGGCCGTGGCTGTTCAGGGACCTGGTCGCGATCTTCGAGGGCGACGTGGACTACGCCCGCCCCGACTTCGGCTACGTGGCCGCGGCGATGGTGCGGCACGCGCAGCTGCTCGGCGAGTGGCTGGGCGACGAGGCGCGCGGCGTGACCGACTTCCGCAAGCACGTCGCCTGGTACACCAAGGGCTTCTCGGTCGGCTCGGAGCTGCGGGTGAAGCTGGCCGGCTCCTCCTCGTTGGCCGAACTGGCCGAAACCCTCTCCCGGGTGGAGCAGTCCCAGGGCTGGCCGGACGGTGCGGACGGCCCGCGCGGACGGACCAGCGGCAACAACCGGGTGGTCCTGCCGGAGGGCTGGTTGGACGATCCGTACGACTGTGCCCGACCGGGTGTTGACGCCGAATCGGACACCTCCGGCGGATGATCTGTACGAAGCGGCAAAAATGGCCCGGTGGGGCCGACTGCCACTAGGTCCCAGCCCTCTTGTCCATCCTGGACAAGAGGGCTCCTTTTCGTCGTCCGAATGTCACGGAGAGAGCACAATTCTGGACGGTGTGCGACGATCGGCGGAGTCGCTCTACGTTCGACCCGTGAGATGCGCTGGTGACGCTTGCCACATGCGGTGGGGGCTGACGGCCGGTCAGTGGACGAAATGGACAGGTCGGCTGTGAATCGCTTCCCGAAGTCGGTCGGCCGGTGATCGGGCGATCCGGGTGCAGGAAATCAAGCCGGGGCAACGCCATCGACCCGCGGTCGCTACCGTGCGTCCGGATCGTACGATCTTCGGGTTTGCTTGCGTTCAAGAATTGAACGCTTGCTCGCGTCAGGCGGACGATTTCACCAACAGAGGTGAACGCCTTTATGTGCTTTCGATCTAGCGGGTTACCGCTGGGTACCAGCCTCGGGTGGCCTATTCAGGGCAGAGAAGTGCCTTCGAAATGGGTATGTTCTCCGGCGTCAGGGCAACCGCGTACGAGGAGACCGACCCGTGCCGTCCCAGCAGAAGTTTGTTTACTCCTTCACCGAAGGAAACAAGGACCTCAAGGACCTTCTCGGCGGCAAGGGCGCGAACCTGGCCGAGATGACCAACCTGGGCCTCCCCGTCCCTCCGGGGTTCACCATCACCACCGAGGCCTGCAAGGTCTTCCTGGAGACCGGCAGCGAGCCGTCCTCCCTGCACGAGGAGATCAGCGCCCACCTGGACGCCCTCGAAGAGCGGATGGGCAAGAAGCTCGGCCAGGCCGACAATCCCCTCCTGGTCTCGGTGCGCTCCGGCGCGAAGTTCTCCATGCCCGGCATGATGGACACCGTCCTCAACATCGGCCTCTCCGACGTCTCGGTGGCCGGCCTCGTCGCCCAGTCCGGCAACGAGCGCTTCGCCTGGGACTCCTACCGCCGCCTGGTCCAGATGTTCGGCAAGACCGTGCTGGGCGTCGACGGCGAGCTGTTCGAGGAGGCCCTGGACGAGGCCAAGCACGCCAAGGGCACCGTCAACGACCTGGACCTGGACGCCGCCGACCTCCGGGGCCTGGTCGAGGTGTTCAAGGGCATCGTCGAGCGCGAGACCGGCCGGGCCTTCCCGCAGGACCCGCGCGAGCAGATGGACCTCGCGATCCACGCCGTCTTCCACTCCTGGAACGGCGACCGCGCCCGGCTGTACCGCCGCCAGGAGCGCATCCCGAACGACCTGGGCACCGCGGTCAACGTCTGCACCATGGTCTTCGGCAACCTCGGCGAGGACTCCGGCACCGGTGTCGCCTTCACCCGCGACCCCTCCACCGGTACCCAGGGCGTCTACGGCGACTACCTGTCCAACGCCCAGGGCGAGGACGTCGTCGCCGGCATCCGCAACACCCTGCCGCTCTCCGAGCTGGAGAAGCTCGACAAGAAGTCGTACGACGAGCTGATGGCGATCATGCAGAAGCTCGAGAACCACTACCGCGACCTCTGCGACATCGAGTTCACCATCGAGCGCGGCAAGCTCTGGATGCTGCAGACCCGCGTGGGCAAGCGCACCGCCGCGGCCGCCTTCCGGATCGCCGTCCAGCTGGTCGACCAGGGCCTGATCGACCTGGACGAGGCCCTGATGCGGGTCACCGGCGGCCAGCTCTCGCAGCTGATGTTCCCCCGCTTCGCCCCCGACTCCGAGTCGCAGCAGATCGCCAGGGGCCTGGCCGCCTCGCCCGGCGCCGCGATCGGCAAGGTCGTCTTCGACTCGTACACCGCCGTCAAGTGGTCCCGCTCCGGCGAGAAGGTCATCCTGGTCCGCCGCGAGACCAACCCGGACGACCTGGACGGCATGATCGCCGCCGAGGGCATCCTCACCTCGCGCGGCGGCAAGACCTCGCACGCCGCCGTCGTCGCCCGCGGCATGGGCAAGACCTGTGTCTGCGGCGCCGAGGAGCTGGAGGTCGACACCAAGCGCCGCCGGATGACCACCGCCGACGGCCTGGTGCTGGAGGAGGGCGACGTCGTCTCGATCGACGGTGCGACCGGCAAGGTCTACCTCGGCGAGGTACCCGTGCTCCCCTCCGCGGTGGTGGAGTACTTCGAGGGCACCCTGCACGCCGGCGCCGACGTCCAGGGCGGTCTGGTCCAGGCCGTGCACCGGCTGATGTCCCACGCCGACGGCCGCCGCCGCCTCGCGGTGCGCGCCAACGCCGACAACGCCGAGGACGGCTCGCGCGCCCGCCGCTACGGCGCCCAGGGCATCGGCCTGTGCCGCACCGAGCACATGTTCCTCGGCGAGGAGCGCCGCAAGGAGGTCGAGCACCTGATCCTGGCGGACAACGACAAGGACCGCGAGGCCGCGCTCTCCACCCTGCTGCCGCTGCAGAAGGGCGACTTCCTGGAGCTCTTCCAGGCGATGGACGGCCTGCCCGTCACCGTCCGCCTGCTCGACCCGCCGCTGCACGAGTTCCTGCCGGACATCACCGAGCTGTCGGTGCGCGTCGCCCTCGCCGAGGCCCGCAAGGACCCGAACGAGAACGACCTGCGCCTGCTCCAGGCGGTGCACAAGCTGCACGAGCAGAACCCGATGCTCGGCCTGCGCGGTGTGCGCCTCGGCCTGGTCATCCCCGGCCTGTTCGGCATGCAGGTCCGGGCCATCGCCGAGGCCGCCGCCGAGCGCAAGCTGGCCGGGGCGGACCCGCGTCCCGAGGTGATGATCCCGCTGGTCGGCACCGTCCAGGAGCTGGAGCTGGTCCGCGACGAGTGCGAGCGGGTGCTCGCCGAGGTCGCCCGGTCCACCGGAGTCCAGCTGGACATCAAGCTCGGCACCATGATCGAGCTGCCGCGCGCCGCGGTGACCGCCGGGCAGATCGCCGAGGCCGCCGAGTTCTTCTCCTTCGGCACCAACGACCTGACCCAGACGGTCTGGGGCTTCTCCCGGGACGACGTGGAGGCCTCGTTCTTCACCGCCTACCTGGAGAAGGGCATCTTCGGGGTCTCCCCGTTCGAGACCATCGACCGCGACGGCGTCGGCTCGCTGGTCAAGCACGCCGTCGAGGCCGGCCGGGCCACCCGCCCCGACCTCAAGCTCGGCGTCTGCGGCGAGCACGGCGGCGACCCGGACTCGGTCCACTTCTTCCACGAGGTGGGGCTGGACTACGTCTCCTGCTCCCCCTTCCGGATCCCGGTGGCGCGCCTGGAGGCCGGCCGCGCCGCCATCGAGTCGGCGGGCAGCGACTCGCGCTGAGGAGGGTAGGCATCCCCTCCGCACGCGCGGGTACGACTGACCGCTCTCCCTCCCGTCGGGAGGGCGTACACCGGAGCTCGGCGCAGGAGAACCGGCGTACGTGACACGGCCGGGCGGGAACGGACAACGGCGTCCGTTCCCGCCCGGCCGTACGTTGTGCGCCCGGGCCGGCGCGCCGGCCGGTGTGGCGGCGGCCACGTGTGCGGTTCCCCCGGGGCGGCCCGGCCGCCTGCCAAGCTGGACCGCATGACCAACCGCAGAAACCCGCTCGTCGTCGTGGCCGTGCTGATCCTGGCGCTCCTGGCCGGGGCCGGATACCTCCTCGCCAACCGGGGGAGCAGCCACCCCAAGGCCGCCGCGAGCGCCACCGGGAGTGCCGGCGCGGCCGCCGGCACCGGTGCCACGACGTCCGGGTCCGCGGCGCCCAAGCCCTCGGCCCCCAAGCCGACCCCGCCCGCCGGGGGCGCCGGCAGCACCCCGGCCCCGGCCGGCGCCTGGGTCCCGACCGACCCGGCCATGGCCGACGTCTGCCGCACCAAGCTCCCCGGCCAGGCCCAGGACACCCTCGGCCTGATCGCCAAGGGCGGGCCCTACCCGTACAACCGCGACGGCATCGTCTTCGAGAACCGGGAGAGCCGCCTCCCCAAGAAGTCCGGCGGCTACTACCACGAGTACACCGTGGTCACCCCGGGCTCCAACGACCGCGGCACCCGCCGGGTGGTGACCGGCGACTCCGGCGAGCAGTACTGGTCCGCCGACCACTACGCCACCTTCCAGGAGATCGACTCCCGCTGCTGAGCGGGGCCGGCCGGGCCGCCCGCACCACGCCGTCGGCCCGCCTCACCGCGCCCGGCGCCAGGTGATCCGGGGGTGCGGTGCGTGCGGGCCGGTGGTGACCAGGGCCGTCAGCTCGTGGAGCACCGGGGCCGGGTCGCGGCGGAGCTGGGCCGGGGTGGTGCGCACCACCGGGAGGCCGGCGGCGGTGAGGCGGTTGGCGCGGGCCAGGCCCCGTTCGTGCTCGGCCGGGCGCAGGTGCCAGGCACGGGAGTCGATCTCCAGGGCCACGCAGGCGTGCGGCCAGTAGGCGTCCGGGACGGCGAGGAAGCGGCCGTCCAGGAAGAGCACCGGGTTCCACAGCGGGTCCGGCAGCCCGGCGTGCGCCAGAAGTTCGCGGGCCTCGCCCTCCACCACCGACCGCACCCCGACCGTCAGCTCCTCCACCACCCCGGCCACCTGGGGCAGCCCGAGCGCACCCGGGCGGGACAGCAACTGGTCGAGCAGTTCGCCGAGTTCGCAGTGCCGTCGCTGGACGGCCTCCGCGCACAGCGCCCGGAACCGGCGCTGCCCGGTCTCCCTCGGCGCGAGGTCCGCCAGGGCCCGGGCGACCGTGGTACTCCACAGTCCGTCGGCGCGCTCGAAGCCGCCCGGCATCGCCCCGGACGCCCGGTGGATCCGGACGAACTCCCGGTCCCCTACCCGTCGTTGGCCGGGGATCAGGATGTCGACCGCGTTCAGGTCGGACGGGTGGCCGGCACTCGGCAGTCCGGCCTCGGCCAGGACCGCCAGGCCGGTCAGCAGCACCTCCCCGGTCCGTGGTTCGCGTCCCTTCGGCGTCGCGTACGCGAGGGCGGCCCGCAGCCTCTGATGGAACGTCAGTCTTCCGCTCTGCAGGCAGATCACCCGGGGCAGCACCTGCTGCCACGGCCCGCCCGGCCGCAGCCGGTGGGCGATGGTGCCGGAGGGCACCCCGAGCCGGCGCAGCTGCGCGCGGGTGGCGATGTGCTGCTGGTCGGCGCCGAGCAGGGCGACCGGATCGAGGGGATTCGCGCGGGTCATGCCCCGGTGCCTGCCCGCCGGAATCGGAGGTATGCGAAACATCCCCCGTCGGTGGGGCCGTCGGTCACGGGTGTTGACGCGACGGCGGCCGAGCCGCTGAGCTGGATGCCATATGACCATTCCATTCACGCACGCCGGCCCCGCGCTGGACGCGCTCCTCGGCCTCCGCACGGGCGACGCCCTCGGAGCCCAGTTCTTCGTCCCGGAGACCGCCCGGACCCACCTCGCCGCCCGCACCGAACCGCCCGGTTCCTGGCCCTGGACCGACGACACCGAGATGGCCTGCTCGGTCCACGCCGCGCACACCGAGCGCGGCGCGATCGACACCTTCGACCTCACCTACGCCTTCGCCCTGCGCCACGACTTCGACCGCGGCTACGGCCCGGCCGCCAACCGGCTGCTCCGGCTGATCCGCGAGGGCGGCGACGCCCGGCGGCTGGCCGCCGAACTCTTCGACGGCCAGGGCTCCTACGGCAACGGCGCCGCGATGCGGGTCGCCCCGCTGGGGGCGGCGTACGCCGAGGACCCGGCCGCCGTCGTCCGGCCCGCCGCCGACACCGCCGTCATCACCCACACCCATCCGCAGGCCGTGGACGGCGCGATCGCGGTCGCGGTGGCGGCCGCGTACGCGGTGCGGGCGCGGACCGAGGCCATGACGCCGAGCGCCTTCCTGGCGGCGGTGGCCGACCTCACCCCGAACGGTGCGGTCAAGGACGGCCTGGTGGAGGCCCGCGGACTGCTCGCCCGGTCGGACTTCCGGCTCGCCGCCCGGGTGCTCGGCAACGGCAGCCGGACGTCCGCGGCGGACACCGTCCCGTACGCGCTGTGGTGCGCCGCCCGGAACCTGGCCGACTACCGCGCCGCCGTGTGGGACGCGATCGCGGCCGGCGGCGACATGGACACCGTCGCGGCGATCACCGGCGGGGTGGTGGCCGCGCACACCGGCACCGGCGGCATCCCGCGGACCTGGCTGGCCGCCTGCGAGCCGCTGCCCGACTGGGCGTTCCCGGAGCCGGGCGGCGTCCGCGCGGTCGGCGAACCGCACCTGACGCCGATCGGCCTGCCCCGCCCGCACCCCGTGCCCGACCTGCTCTGGTCGGACGCCGACTGGGAGCGGATCAGGCGCGGCCTGCGGGCCCGGGAGGTGGACGAGCGCTGGGCCTCCGTGGTGTCCGAGGGCGTGCTGCACCTGCACCGCAGCGTGGGTGGCGCGGAGGTCTACCGGGTCCGGGTGGCCCGGGTGCGGGGCGGCTGGCGGCCGGTGGAGGCCCTGGTCGAGGCGCACCCGGGACGCCACCGGGCCTGGGACGACCGCACCACCCTGCCGGCCGTCCTGGGACTCGCGAGCCTCGGCCACGAGCCGTTCCGGGACGGCCTCAGGCGGTGATCATCAGCTGCCCGGCGCCGCTGCCGCCCTGTCTAAGGCACTCCTGGTTGATCGCCGGATCCGGGGCGCTCGGCGAGGTGGCGGCGGCGATCCGCAGCTCGATGATGTCCCGGACGGCCGGCCACTCGTCGTCGAGGATCGAGTAGAACGCGGTGGAGCGCACCACGCCGTCCAGCCCGCGCGAGTGCGCCCGGCGGACGCCCTCGGAGGTCGCGCCGAGCCGTTCGATGGCGGCGCGCGAGCGCAGGTTGCGGGCGTCCGCGCGCAGCGAGATCCGCTGCACGCCCCAGGTCTCGAAGGCGTGGCGCAGCATCAGCAGCTTGGCCTCGGTGTTGATGCCGGTGCCCTGGGCACGCGGCGAGAGCCAGGTGTTGCCGATCTCGGCCGCGTCCGGGACGGCCGTGGCCGGATCGCCGAACGGGACCCCGGGCGCGGGCGGCCACACCATCGGGCCCTGCCAGTAGTCGAGTTCCAGGAACCGGGTGGAGCCGACCACCCGGCCGTCGGCGAGGTTCACCGTCGCGAACGGCAGTGACCGGCCCGCGGCCTGGTCGGCGAGCGCCCGCGCGACGTAGTCGCGGGCGGCCTCCCGGCCGTGCGGGACGGGGGTGAAGGCGTAGGTCGTACGGTCCTCGGCGCCGGCCTCGGCGATGGCCTCGGCATGGTGCGCGGCGAGGGGCTCCAGCCGCACGGTGCGGCCGGTGAGGATGACAGGTACGGGCACGGAACCTTGGTCCTTCATCGGTCGGAGGGTGCCTCCCGCGCCGGGGTACGGCTCGGGGTGCTCTGGGCTGGGTACGCCTGGGCCCGGGTCCGCCGGCCGGGTACCCGCGCACGCCGGAGGTCCGGTCGGACGGGGTGGGGGCGGCGGCCCGGAACGGGCGGCGCGGGGTGCCGGAACGGACACGGATCCTCGGACCGGTCCGGCGGGAAGAGCGACGGGACAGTGTGCGTCCGCGAGATGGCCGAGGAGGGTACGAGAGCGCGAAGGGAAGCAGGCGGCCAGGTGAAGGCAAGATGCGTCGTGGGTGGCTGGCCGAGCACCGGACCGGGACGTGGCCGACGGCGTTACGGACGACGTGACGACGACGCGACGATGCGAGGCAGCGAGAGGACGATACCCGCCAGAAGGCGGTGCGTCACTTCGCGGCACGCGAATGGCCGCGCGGGCCGTTCGCGTGCCCTGCGGACCGGCCCCTCGCAGGGCCCTGACCAGGGAGTCTTCGGCCGGGTGCGATCATGGTCCGGAGTGCTCGTCCGAGGCCGTCGGGCGAGCCCCCCGGGGAGCCGTCGGACGGGCCCCGCGGGGCGCGCGGACGGGAGGTCCGCAGGGCGGGGGCCGGGGGCGGGAATTCCGGCGGCGCCCGGCGCGCTGGACAGGACGAGAAGCCGGTCGACCGGGACGAGCAGGGAACGGGGTTGGGTGCGCGGTGCGTGACTTCCAGGCGTTGTACGAGCTGGATCAGCAGGGCGTGGCCGCCGTTGCCGCGGCCAACGAGCAGTTGCGCGACACCGGTGCCGGCCTCGTGCTGCTCCAGCACTTCGAGGGCTTCATGGACGCCGGGGAGGCCGGCGGCCAGGTGGTGGCCCACCTGCTGGAGACGGGCGCGCCGCAGGTGGTGGCCCGCTTCGACCACGACCGTCTGGTGGACTACCGGGCCCGTCGCCCGGCGATGGTCTTCGACCACGACCACTGGACGTCCTACGACCCGCCGGAGATCCTGCTCCAGCTCGTCCACGACGCCGCCGGCGCGCCGTTCCTGCTGCTCACCGGCCCCGAGCCGGACGTCGAGTGGGAGCGCTTCGCGCGTGCCGTCCGCGAGCTGGTGGACCGCTTCGAGGTGCGGCTCTCCATCGACTTCCACGGCATCCCGATGGGCGTGCCGCACACCCGCCCGGTCGGCCTGACGCCGCACGGCAACCGGCTGGACCTCGCCCCGGGCTACCCGCAGTGGTTCGAGCAGGCGCAGGTCCCGGGCAGTGCCCAGGCGCTGGTGGAGTACCGCCTGGGCGAGGCCGGGCACGACGTCCTGGGCTTCGCCGTGCACGTCCCGCACTACGTGGCCCGCTCCGCCTACCCGGCGGCGGCCGTCCAGGTCCTGGAGGCGGTGCAGTCGGCCACCGGGCTGGTGCTGCCCGGCACCGGGCTGCGCGAGCGGGTCCCCGAGGTCTACGCCGACATCGAGGAGCAGCTGGCCCAGGGGGACGGCGAGTTGCGCTCGGCGATCCGCGGCATGGAGGGCCAGTACGACGCCGTGGCGGGCGCGGAGGGCCGGGAGAGCCTGCTGGCCGAGCCGGCGGACCTGCCCTCGGCGGACGAACTGGGGCGGCGCTTCGAGCAGTTCCTGGCCGAGCACGAGCGCGGCGCGGAGTAGCGGGGGCAGCCGGAGCGGGCGGGCGGAACCGGGCGGCCGGACGGGGCCCGAGGGGCGGATTCCGGCCGGATCCGGCTCGTCGTGCGGCGATCGGGCGCGGGTGGGAGTGATCGGCCGCGATCGTTCGTTGGCCCCTGGTGTGCCCGGGGGACGGGCCGCCGTAAGGAGCCGACCGTGACCCGTATCCCCGGGGGGAGACCATGCCGAGGACCGCACGCCCGACCATCGCCCTGACCGTCGGACTGGCCGCAGTACTGCTGGCCGGCTGCACCGACAACGCCGGTACCGACCAGCAGGGGAGCGCCGCCGCCGGCGCGACGCCCGCCCGCGCGCAGGGCGGCGCGAACCCGTCGCCGACCGCCGCCCCGCCGCCGACCGGCCCGTACGTCGCGCTCGGCGACTCGTACACGGCCGGGATGAAGCTCCCGCCGCAGGTCGGCGAGCCGGGCGCCTGCTACCGCTCCGGGGCCAACTACCCGTCCCTGGTGGCGAAGGAGCTCTCGCTCGCCGCCGGGCAGTTCAAGGACGTCAGCTGCAGCGGCGCCCGCACCGGGGACCTGACCGGTCCGCAGAAGGTCGCGGACGGCACCAACCCGGCCCAGCTGGACGCGCTGACCGCGGACACCCGGCTGGTCACCCTGGGGATCGGCGGCAACGACGCCGGCTTCATGGAGGTCGTGACCGAGTGCGCCAAGGCCAACCTGGTGGACATCGTCAAGGGCGTGATCACCGACAGTGCCGACCGGATCAGCGATTCGCCCTGCCGGGACCACTACGCGGCCGGCAACGGCACCGACGACGTCCAGCGCAAGGTGGAGGCGGCCGGCGACCGGATCGGCCAGGTGCTCCAGGACGTCAAGAAGCGCTCCCCGAAGGCCAGGGTGTACGTGATCGGGTACCCGGGGCTGCTCCCGGCCGACCCGGCGAGCTGCCTGCCGGTGCTCGGCAACGCCGTGGCCGCCTCCGACCTGGGCTTCCTGGTGGAGAAGCAGCAGCAGCTGAACGGCATGCTCAAGAAGCGCGCGGAGGCCGCCGGAGCGGTGTTCGTGGACCTCGCCGGGCCCTCGGCCGGGCACGACATGTGCGCGGGGGAGGACAAGCGCTGGGTGGAGCCGCCCCTGCCGGCCCAGGGGCTGGTGCCGATCCACCCCAACGCCAAGGGGCAGGAGGCGGTGTCCGGCGTGGTCCTGAAGGCGATCAGGGGCTGAGCCGCCCGGGCCGGGGGAGGCTCGGGACGCAGGGACGCAGGGACGCAGGGACGCAGGGACGCAGGGACGCAGGGACGCAGGGACGCAGGGCGCGCGGGGCTGTGCCGTCCGGGTGGGGTCGACTCGCCGGGGCGGGCACCCGCGCGCCGCGCACCGTTCACGCCCCGGCCCGCGCTCCTTCGTGCGCGGCACACCCCGCGTGTCGGGGGCCCGGCGTACGGTGAAGGGCATATGGACGACACCACGCACCGCCTCGCCGCCCCGATCCCGTACGACCACGCTGCCGAGGCCCGCTGGGTCCCCGAACCCGACAAGCGCCCGGGCCGTACGGCCTTCCAGCGCGACCGCGCCCGGGTGCTGCACTCGGCCGCGCTGCGCAGGCTGGCCGGCACCACCCAGGTGGTCGCCCCGATGCGCAGCGACTTCCCGCGCACCCGGCTCACCCACTCCCTCGAATGCGCCCAGGTCGGGCGGGAGTTGGGGGCCGCCCTGGGCTGCGACCCGGACCTCGTGGAGACCGGTTGCCTGGCCCACGACATCGGCCACCCGCCGTTCGGCCACACCGGCGAGGAGGCCCTCGACCAGGCCGCCGAGGCCTGCGGCGGCTTCGAGGGCAACGCCCAGTCGCTGCGCATCCTGACCCGGCTCGAACCCAAGCGCTTCGCGCCCCAGGAGGAGCAGCCCGCCACCCGGCTCGCCCCCTGGCCGGGCCGCAGCGTCGGCCTCAACCTGAGCCGGGCCGCCCTCGACGCCGCCACCAAGTACCCGTGGACCAAGGGCGCCCACCCCACCGACCCGGCCTCGCCCAAGTACGGCGTCTACGCCGACGACCTGCCGGTCTTCCGCTGGCTGCGGGCCGGCTCCCCGACCGGGCGCAAGTGCTTCGAGGCCACCGTGATGGACTGGTCCGACGACGTGGCCTACTCCACCCACGACGTCGAGGACGGCCTCCAGGCCGGCCACATCGACCCGGCCGCCCTGCGCGCCCCCGGTGAGCGCGCCGAGCTCTTCAAGGTCGCCGAGCGCTACGCCCGGGACGCCGAGCCCCAGGAGCTGTCCGACGCCCTGGACCGGCTGCTCGCCCAGGAGTGGTGGCCCCGCTCCTACGACGGCACCGCCCGCGCCCGGGGCGGGCTCAAGGACCTCACCAGCCAGCTGATCGGCCGCTTCTGCCTGGCCGCCGAGCAGGCCACCCGCGCCCGCTACGGCCCCGGCCGGCTCACCCGCTACACCGCCGAGCTGGTGGTGCCGAGGGACGTCCGGCTGGAGTGCGCGGTGCTCAAGGCGGTCGCCGTCCGCTACGTCATGCAGCGCGACGAGCAGGCCCAGCTGCGGGCCCGCCAGCGGATCGTGATCGCCGAGCTGGCGTACGTCCTCACCCAGCGCGCCCCCGAGGGGCTGGACCCGGTGTTCGCCGCCATGTACCGCGAGGCCGAGGACGACCGCGCCGCCCTGCGCACGGTCATCGACCAGATCGCCACCCTCACGGACGCCTCGGCCCTGGCCCTGCACGCCAAGCTGGTCGGCGCCGCCTGGGCGTAGCCGCCCGGAGGCGGCCGCCGCGGATCGAATGCCCGGCCGCCCCAGTAGACTTCCGGGGTGGCCGGGCGGATCAGGGACGAAGACGTACAGGCGGTGCGCAGCGCACTGCCGATCGACGCGGTGGTCGGCGACTACGTACAGCTGACCAACGGTGGCGGTGGCGAGTACAAGGGCGTCTGCCCCTTCCACGACGAGAAGTCCGCCTCCTTCTACGTGAACCCCGCCAAGGGCGTCTTCCACTGCTTCGGCTGCCAGGAGAACGGCGACACCATCGCCTTCCTGATGAAGATCGAGCACTTCACCTTCGCCGAGGCCGTCGAGCGGATGGCCGCCCAGGCCGGCATCACCCTGCGCTACGAGGAGGGCGGCTACAGCCCCCGCCACCAGCAGGGCGAGCGCACCCGGCTGGTCGAGGCGCACAAGGTGGCCGCCGCCTACTACCGGGAGCAGCTGGCCTCGCCGGAGGCGGAGATCGGCCGCCGCTTCCTGGCCGAGCGCGGCTTCGACGAGGAGGCCGCCACGGTCTTCGGCGTCGGCTACGCCCCCGTGGGGTGGGAGCACCTGGTCCGCTACCTGCGCGGCAAGGGCTTCACGGACAAGGAGATCCTGCTGGGCGGCCTCGCCTCGCAGGGCCAGCGCGGCGGCCTGATCGACCGCTTCCGGGGCCGGCTGGTCTGGCCGATCCGGGACATCGCGGGCGAGGTGGTCGGCTTCGGCGCCCGCCGCCTGCGCGAGGACGACAACGGCCCGAAGTACCTCAACACGCCCGAGACCCCGATCTACAAGAAGTCCCACGTGCTGTACGGCATCGACCTGGCGAAGAAGGAGATCGCCAAGTCGGGCCGCGCGGTGGTGGTCGAGGGCTACACCGACGTGATGGCCTGCCACCTGGCCGGGGTCACCTCGGCGGTGGCCACCTGCGGCACCGCCTTCGCCGAGGACCACATCAAGATCATCCGCCGGCTGCTGATGGACACCTCGCAGTACCGGGGCGAGACCGTCTTCACCTTCGACGGCGACGCGGCCGGCCAGAAGGCCGCCCTGCGCGCCTTCGAGGACGACCAGAAGTTCGCCGCCAAGACCTCCATCGCGGTCAGCCCGGGCGGCATGGACCCGTGCGAGCTGCGCCTGGCCCAGGGCGACGAGGCGGTCAAGCACCTGATCGACAACCCGGTCCCGCTCTTCGAGTTCGCGCTGAACTCGGTGGTGGCCCGGCACCGGGTGGACACCCCGGAGGGGCGTTCGGCGGCACTGGAGGAGTCGGCCCCGATCGTCGCCAAGATCAAGGACCGCTCGATCCAGCACGAGTACGCCGTCCGCCTGGCCGGCATGCTCGGCATCCTGGACGAGCAGTTCGTCGTCCGCCGGATCTCCCAGCTGGCCCGCTGGGACCGCGAGCGCCAGCAGAACCCGCGCGGCGCGGCCGCCCAGCGCCGCCCGGAGCAGGCCCAGCCGCAGCGCCCGGCGCAGCCCGCCTTCCGGCTCAACCCGCGCGACCCGGCCCAGTTCGTCGAGCGCGAGCTGCTCAAGCTGGCGCTCCAGCACCCGGACCTGGTCAGTCCGGCCTTCGACCACTACGGCGAGGACGAGTTCCCGACCCCGCCGTACACCGCCGTCCGGCAGGCCATCGCCAAGGCCGGCGGCGCCGCGCACGGGGCGGGCCTGCCCGACTTCACCAGCGCGGTGCGCGAGGCGTCCCCGGACGACCGGGTGCGCTCGCTGGTCACCGAGCTGACCGTCGAGCCGGTGCGCTCGCGCCGCAAGGTGGACGCGATCTACGCGGGGGAGTTCCTGGTCAAGCTGCGCATGCTGGCGGTGGACCGGCGGATCACCGAGGTCCGCGGCTACCTCCAGCGGCTCGGCCCCCGGGCCGAGGCCGAACAGCTGCACGCGGTGCAGACCGAGCTGTGGCAGCTCCAGCAGTACGGGCAGGAGCTGCGCAGCCGGGGTGCGGCCGCTCTCTAGCGTTCGCTTCACAGAAAGTCGGCGCACGAGTCTCGGCCACGGAGCGTGGCGTACCGCACACTGGAGGACGTCCCACCTTCGTACAGCGCGGGTCCGCCAGAGTCGCGCCCGCCCCGAGGGGATGCCCGTGGAGCAAGGCCTCGTCGCAGCGACCACCACCAGTACGGGAACGAAGCCCGCCGGACCGGCCGGTCCGCAGGAGACCGGGGAGCAGGAGACCCACCACGGCCGGGCCCGGGCCGCGCCCCCGGACGGTGCCCGGATCCCCGCCCAGGGCCTGCCGGAGGGCCACCCGGACAGCCCGGCCCCCGAGGCCGAGGCCGTCCCCGAGGCCGTGTCCGGGGCCGTGTCCGGGGCCGTGTCCGGGTTCGAGCCCTCGCCCGGAGCGCGGGCCGGGTCCGAGGACCGGCGGGAGCGCCGGATCCCCGCCGAGGACACCGGCCCGGCCGCCGACCTGCTGCGCCAGTACCTGCGCGAGATAGGCCGGATCCGCCTGCTCACCGCCGCGGAGGAGGTCGAGCTGGCCCGCCGGGTGGAGGCCGGGATCTTCGCCGAGGAGCGGCTGAACGGCGATCCGCCGCCGCCCGACCCGCTGGCCGGCGAGCTGGACTCCCTGGTGGTGCGGGGCCGGATCGCCAAGCGGCGGCTGATCGAGGCGAACCTGCGGCTGGTGGTCTCCGTCGCCAAGCGCTACGTCGGCCGCGGACTGACCCTGCTGGACCTGGTCCAGGAGGGCAACCTGGGACTGATCCGGGCGGTGGAGAAGTTCGACTACACCCGCGGCTTCAAGTTCTCCACGTACGCGACCTGGTGGATCCGGCAGGCGATGAGCCGGGCGCTGGCCGACCAGGCCCGGACGATCCGGGTGCCGGTGCACGTGGTCGAACTGATCAACCGGGTGGTCCGGGCCAAGCGCGGCCTGCTCCAGGAGCGCGGCCTGGAACCGACGGCGGCCGAGATCGCCGCCGCCCTGGAGCTGACCGAGGAGCGGGTGCGCGAGCTGCTGCGGCTGGCCCAGGAGCCGATCTCGCTGCACACGCCGGTCGGCGAGGAGGAGGACGTCGCGCTCGGGGACCTGATCGAGGACGCCGACGCCGCCTCGCCCGCCGAGTCCGCGACCTTCCTGCTGCTGCGCCAGCACCTGGAGGCGGTCCTGGCCACCCTGGGGGAGCGGGAGCGCCAGGTGGTCCAGCTCCGCTACGGGCTGGACGACGGCCGCCCGCGCACGCTGGAGGAGATCGGCGCGGTGTTCGGTGTGACGCGGGAGCGGATCCGCCAGATCGAGTCGAAGACCCTGGTCAAGCTCCGCGACCACGCCGGCGCGGAACAGCTGCGCGGCTACCTCGACTAGCGGCCGGCCGTGGTCAGGACGGACCGGCCGACTCGGTCGGAGCGGCGGCCGGTACTGCCGGCCCGGTCGGTGCCGTCGGTGCCGGCGGGTCGACGGGTGCCGCCGGGTCGGCCGGTGCCGGGTCGGCCGGTGTGGCCGGGGCCGGGGTCGTGGGCGCTCCCGCGCCGGTGCCCGGCGGGGGAGAGGCGGGACCGATCGGGATCGGGGTGGAGGCCACCACCATGGCCAGGTCGGAGACCACCGCGGTGCAGTCGTGGCCGGCCGGCTGGTAGCCGCAGACCTGGAAGGTGACGGTCGGGTCCGCCGCGTTCAGCATCGCCGAGTAGTTGTCGTAGCCCCAGTGGATGAGTGCCGTCTCGGCGTCGCCGGCGCTGTCGCTGATCGTCGCGTAGTCCTTCGGCTCGCCCTCGGTGATGGCCGCCCAGGCCGCCCGGCAGGTCTGGCTGTACCGGAGGTAGACGACCACCTTGCCGATCACCTGGGTCTGCAGGGTCCGGGCGTCCTTGCCGCAGCCGGTGGTCTTCGGGTCCTTGTGCGCGCAGCCGACGGCCTGACAGGCCGGGGCGCCCGGGGCGGGCTTGGCACTGGGGGAGGTGCCGGCGTCGGCCGTCGCGGCGGGTCGGTCGGCCGCCGAGGCCTGCCCGTCGTGCCGGCTGATCCGCAGGCCCACCAGCACCAGCAGCACCGCCAGCACGGCCGCGCCGGAGAACAGCGCCGCCGGACGCCGCCACCAGACGAGGGGGGCGGGCCCGGACTCCTGCCCGGTCGCCGGCGCCTCGCCGGCGGCCGGTTCAGGGGCGGTGGTCTCCTCGGGGGCGGGGCTCTCGGCCGCGGGCTCCTCGGGGCCCGGGGGTTCGTCAGCGACGGCCGGCCGCTGCGGGCCCTGGCCGTCGCGCTCCTCGGCGACCGCCGTGCCCGTGCCCGTGCCCGTGCCCGTGCCCGCGCCCGGGCCCGTGACCGGCGCCGCGGCCTCCGGCCCCG
This sequence comes from Kitasatospora sp. NPDC127067, assembly GCF_042724755.1. Lineage (NCBI taxonomy): Bacteria > Bacillati > Actinomycetota > Actinomycetes > Kitasatosporales > Streptomycetaceae > Kitasatospora > Kitasatospora sp. NPDC127067. The sequence goes on from NZ_JBHXEM010000021.1 coordinate 77,708, forward strand.
CCACCGCCCGCCGCCACAGTGCCCGCAGCGCGGCCGCGTCGCAGTCGACCGTCCCGACCAGCGCGTCCAGCGCCTGCTCGGTGACGACCCGTTTGCCGTTGAGCCAGCGCTCCCAGGAGGCCCGGCTGTAGTGGGTCCGGGCGGCCAGTTCGGACAGTGACAGTCCGGCGGTGTCCTTGATGGCCCGGAGCTCCTCCGCCAGGCGTCTGGCGGGCTCGGACAGCTCCTCGGGCAGCTGCTTCCAGGCGGAACCCAACGCGGGCGCTCCAAACTCGAGAAACGGGGACGGGGAACGGGTGAGCGGCAGGTCCCGGCCCGGGCCGTTCGGCGTCTCCGCTTCTCCAACCTGATCGGCCTGGCGTCCCAAACCCCAGGTCATGGCGCTGAGACGGACGGAAGTGTCTCACAACCCCCGGAGACGCTCGAACATTCACGTGGTCATCGTGCAGAGTTCTCTGGCCGGTGCGGTTCACCCGACGGTGGAACCGTTCGGACGCCGATCGATCACCCGTCGGTCCGCACCCGTTCCCGGCCCCCACCGGACCGGGGCAGCCTCGCGGGGGGAGGCTGCCCCGGCCCGCCGGGATGCTCCGGCGGGGAGGGCGCTTCGCTGCGCCCTCCCCGCCGTGACGTTCTCCCGGGTGTGCGAAGGGTCAGTGGTGGAAGCCCGAGCGGGGCGGTACCCCGAGCTGCTGGAGCGGGACGGGCTGGCGCCGCAGTTCCGGCAGCAGCCGGTCGAGGTCGGCCAGCAGCAGGTCGGCGAGGTCCCGCGAGAAGCCGTTGCGGCAGACCACCCGGAGCACCGACAGGTCCTCCCGGTTGGCCGGGAAGGCGTACGCGGGCACCTGCCAGCCGCGTTCGCGCAGCCGCCGCGAGACGTCGAACACGTCGAACGGGACGTCCCCTTCGGTGGTGAAGGCGAACACCGGCAGCTGGTCGCCCCGGGTCAGCAGCCGGAAGCCGTCCAGCTTCCCGATCCGCCCGGCGAGGTAGGTGGCGACCTCGCGGCAGGCGCCCTGGACGGCCCGGAAGCCCTCCCGGCCGAGCCGCAGGAAGATGTAGTACTGGGCGACCACCTCGGCGCCGGGCCGGGAGAAGTTGAGGGCGAAGGTCGGCATCTCGCCGCCCAGGTAGTTGACCCGGAAGACCAGTTCCTCCGGCAGCGCCTCCTTGTCGCGCCAGAGCGCCCAGCCCACCCCGGGGTACACCAGGCCGTACTTGTGGCCGGAGGTGTTGATCGAGGCGACCCGGGGCAGTCGGAAGTCCCAGGACAGGTCCGGGTCGAGGAAGGGCGCCACCATGGCGCCGGAGGCGCCGTCCACGTGTACCGGGACGTCGACGCCGGTGCGCTCCTGGAAGGCGTCCAGGGCCGCGCAGATCTCCGCGACCGGCTCGTACGAGCCGTCGAAGGTGGAGCCGAGCACGGCGACCACACCGATGGTGTTCTCGTCGCACAGCGCGACCGCCCGCTCGGCGTCCAGGTGGAAGCGGTCGCCCTCCATCGGCGCGGTGCGGGCCTCGACCTCCCAGAAGTTGCAGAACTTCTCCCAGCAGACCTGCACGTTGACGCCCATCACCAGGTTCGGCCGGGCCCCGGCGGCGTAGCGGTCGGGGTTGCGCCGCATCCAGCGGCGCTTGAGCGCCATGCCGGCCAGCATGCAGGCCTCGCTGGAGCCGGTGGTGGAGCAGCCGACGGCGGTGTCCGGATCGGGGGCGTGCCAGAGGTCGGCGAGGATCGCCACGCAGCGCCGCTCCAGTTCGGCGGTCTGCGGGTACTCGTCCTTGTCGATCATGTTCTTGTCGAGGCACTCGGTCATCAGCCGGGTGGCCTGGGCGTCCATCGAGGTGGTGACGAAGGTCGCCAGGTTGAGCTTCGCGTTGCCGTCCAGCATCAGCTCGTCGTGGATCAGCTGGTACGTGGTCTCGGCCGCGACCGGGCCCTCGCCGAGCCGGTGCAGCGGTGGGGCCAGCTTCATCGCGCCCAACGGGTCGGCGACGGTCGGGTACGGGCCGATGCTCAGCCGGCGGTCGCCGCCGGCTCCCTTGTGCAGCGCCATGGCGTCCTGCCGCCTTCCGCGTCGGTGGCCGTGTCCCGTTCCACGCTGCCACCGGGCGCCGGGTGCCGCATCCGCACGGCCGTCACCGCCCCCGGGCCGGGGGTCAGGCCGCCGCCTCCGGGTGGATCTGGTCGCGGGCGGCCCGGTACTGCTGACGCACCGCCGAGCCGATCGCCAGGTCCTGCTCCCCGTCGGGCTCGACGGTCTCGGCGTCCGGCAGCTCCCACTCCGGCGGCTCCGGGGTGCCCGCCAGCGCCCACGCGGCCTGCCGGGCGGCCCCGCGGGCGGCGTGGGCGCCCGGTGGTGGCACCACGACCGGGACGCCGAACAGCATCGGGGCGATGTGCCGGACGGCGGGCAGCCGCCCGGCCGTGCCGAGCAGGAACACCCGCTTCACCGCGACGCCCCGGGCGCGCAGCACGTCGAGGGCGTCGGCGATGTTGCACAGCATGCCCTCGACGGCGGCCCGGGCCAGGTGTTGAGGGGTCATCGCCTCGGCCCGCAGCCCGGTCAGGGTGCCGGCCGCGTGCGGCAGCGCGGGGGTGCGTTCGCCGTCCAGGTAGGGCAGCAGCACCAGGCCGTAGGCGCCGGGGGAGGAGTGCAGGGCGAGGTCGCTCAGGCCCGCCAGGTCCCGGCCGAGCAGGGCGGCGGTGGAGCGCAGCACCTCGGCGGCGTTGAGGGTGGCGACCATCGGCAGGTGCCGGCCGCTGGCGTCGGCGAAGGAGGAGACCAGGCCGGAGGCGTCCACCACGGCCTCCTCGTGCACCGCGAAGATCGTTCCGGCGCTGCCGAGGGAGACCACCGCGTCGCCCGGGCCGAGGCCCAGGCCCAGTGCGGCGGCCATGTTGTCCCCGGTTCCGGCCGAGATCAGCAGGCCCTCGGGGGTGTGCCCGGCGGGCTCGGCCGGGGGCAGGACGTCGGGCAGCCTGAGCTCGTGGCCGAGCGCCAGCTCGACCAGGTCCTGCCGGTACTCGCCGGTGATCGGCGACCAGTAGCCGGTGCCGGAGGCGTCGCCGCGGTCGGTGGTGCGGCGCTTGGGGTGGCCGAGCAGCTGCCAGACCAGCCAGTCGTGCGGCAGCAGCACCTCGGCGATCCGACGGGCGTTGGCCGGCTCGAACTCGGCCAGCCAGCGCAGCTTGGCGATGGTGTACGTGGGGGCGGGCACGGCGCCGATCGCGGCGGTCCAGGCGGCCGGACCGCCGAAGGCGTCCAGCAGCTTGGCGGCGGCCCCGCTGGAGCGCGGGTCGTTCCACAGGAGCGCCGGGCGGACCTGTACCCCGCCCGCGTCCAGGCCGATCATCCCGTGCTGCTGGGCGCTGACGCCGATCGCCCGGACGCCCTCCAGCAGGCCGCCGGTCGCGGCGTCGCCGAGCGAGTGCAGCCAGACCTGGGGGTCGGCCTCGCCCGGGCGCAGGTCCTGGTCCTCGGGGACGGGGTGGGGCGCCTTGCCGGAGCGCAGGACGGCGCCGGTGTCGGCGTCGCACGCGACGATCCGGGTGCGGTTGGTCGAGCTGTCTATCCCCGCGACGATGGCCATGCCGAGATCATGCCTCAGCCCGGCCCGGGACGCGTCCGGGCCGGGTGGGACGTTGCCGGTTCGCGACCGCGCGTTGGGGTTCGCTTGGGTCCGGCGTCACCGTCCCGTCACCGACGGGGGGTAGCCGCCGGGCCGTGTGTCGCGCGACACACGGCCCGGACCAGCGGCGCACGGGGGCCACCGGCGGGCCGGCCGCCGCCCGTCACGGGCGGAAGGTGCCCCAGCCGTCGTCCTCCGCCCGGGAGCGGTTGAAGTACGGCACCCGGTCGGTGACGGCGTTCGGCAGCCGGTCGCCGACCCGGTCCGCGACCGCGCCGGCCGCCCTCCCGGCCACCGCCCCGGCCTGCTGCCGGGCCCGGTCGGTCGCGCCCTGGACCGTGGGGTTCCGGGCGACCTGCCGGGTGACCCTGGCGATCTGTTCGTAGCGTCGGCGCCCGGCTCGCGAGCCGAGGACGTAGCCGGCCGCGAAACCCGCGGCCAACGACAGCTTCCACATGGTCGGATCCACCCTCTCCTGGCGGCTTCTGCCGCATTGCCCTACCCGTCCGTCGGGACGGCGAACCGTCCGCGCCCCAGCATCCCCGGCCCCGTCGCCGGGCGCGCGCGGGGCACGCCGGGCGGCAACCCGGGGGCAGGCCGGGAAAGCGATTGGCGGACCACCCCCCCGAGTGCGCTAATGTATGTCCCGCAGCGAGCGCCGAGGAGCCCGGGAGACCGGGGGCCGAGGCGGGAGCCGATCCCCCATAGCTCAATTGGCAGAGCAGCCGACTGTTAATCGGCAGGTTATTGGTTCGAGTCCAATTGGGGGAGCTCGGGAGAAGGTCCTTCGGGGTCCTGCTTCCCGTCCGTGGTACGGAAGTCGAGTACCGCGATCCCGCATAGCTCAATTGGCAGAGCAGCCGACTGTTAATCGGCAGGTTATTGGTTCGAGTCCAATTGCGGGAGCTGCACCGGGTCCGCCCGGTGACTGCTCAGAGCGAAGGCCCCTCGGTCGACCGGGGGGCCTTCGTGTTGTCGTCGTCCGGTCCCGCGGCGTGACGTACGCGACACCGCCCGGCTTCCCCCGGATCCGCCCGCGCGCCCGGTTCCGGTCCCGCGGCCGGCTCCCGGGTCAGGCGGTCGCCTTCCGGTAGAGGTCGGCGACCCGCTGGTCGAAGGTGACGCTGTACGAGGTGCCGGGGGTTTCCCCGCCTTCCTGGTAGCCGCCGATCACGCCGATCACCGTGCCGTTCGCGGCGACCCACGGGCTGCCGCTGGTGCCGTCGGTGTAGCCGCCGCAGTCGAAGCGCTCCTGGGTGGCGCTCTGCGAGCTGGTCCGGGCGGCGCAGGTGATCGGCTCGTCGCTCTCGTTCGGGTAGCCGGTGACGGCGACGGACAGACCGAAGCCCTGGCCGGTGCCGATCGGATTGCCGCCGACCGCGTCCTCGACCTGCCGGCCGTCGACCGTGCCCACCGTGACGAAGGCCACGTCGTACTCGGGGTCGTCGCCGGCCGCCCAGTGCGGGTCGACGGTGATCGCCTGTACCGGCCAAGTCCCGTACGGCGTGGACCCGTTGCGGTAGCCGGGGGTGAACACCAGACCGTCCAGCAGGCCGATCCGGCGGGTCTGCACGCAGTGCGCCGCGGTGACCAGCAGATTGCGCCGGGGGCTGTGCACCACGCTCGCGGTGCAGGCGCGCGGGCCCTGGGCGGTGCGGATGGAGAGGGTGCCGATCCGGTCCCGGGCGGGGCTCTGCTGCGCGACCTCGGCGGTCGGCGTTCCGTCCTGCCCGCCGCACGCGGTGCCGGCGGCCAGCAGCAGGGCGGCCAGCGCGGCCGTTCGTGCCGTGCGCGGGGGCCGCGGCGGGCGGGAGGCCATCGGGGCTCCGTCTCGTTCCTCGGGGCGGGCACCGGGGCCGTGCGTTCCGCCGTTCGTGAGGAAGATCTACCAGGCCGTGCCCGGCGGCGCCACCGCCGCGTGTCGGGTCCGCCGCGGATCAGCCGGTGGCGCGGTCGTACAGGGCCTGGACGCGGTCGCCGAAGTAACTGCTGTACGAGGTGTCCGGGCTGTTGCCGCCCTCCTGGTAGCCGCCGATCACGCCGACCACGGTGCCGGTCCTGGTGGCCGGGTCGAAGTCGGTGACCCACGGGCTGCCGCTGGTTCCGCCGGTGTAGTCGGGGCAGTCGATCCGCAGCTGGGTGGGGCTCTGCCGGTCGGTGGTGTTGGAGCAGGTGATCGGGACGCCGCTGCTGCTCGGGTAGCCGGTGATCTTCACCGGGAGCCGGTAGCCTCGGTTGACGCCCAGTCGGTTGGCGCCGAGCACCTGCTGGACCTGCCGGCCGTCCTGTGCCTGGACGACCGCGAAGGCGACGTCCATGTCCGGGTCGGCGTGGTCGTTCCAGCCGTCGTCCACGGTGACGGCCAGCAGCGGCCAGACGCCGCTGGGGGTGTCGCCGTCGCGGTAGCCGGGGACGAAGACCAGATCGCCGCGCCGCCCGAGCTGCGGATCCCAGACGCAGTGGGCGGCGGTGACGACGAGGTTGAGCCCGGCACTGTCGACCACACTGGCGGTGCAGAAGTGGTCGCCGTCGGCGTTGCGGGTGAACACCGCGCCGACCAGGCCGTTGAGCACGGTGGGCTTGGCGGTGCGGGTGACCCCGGTGTGCCGGCCGGCCGCCCCCCTGAGCCGTTGCCGGTTCCAGCCGTGGCTGTCGACGGAGGCGGAGGTGGAGGAGGCGGTGGGAGGTGCCGAGGTGACGGTGGGGGTGCCCCCGCCCGGGCCCGCCGCGGTGGTGCAGCCGGCCGCGGCCAGCACCAGTGCGAGCGTCGCGGCCGCCGCCCCCGTCCCACGAGTCGTCATCCGCCCAGGCTGCCCCGAACGGGTGCCCCGCCGCCACCCGGGCTGCGCCGCCCGGGAGGCGCGTACCGTCGCGCACCCAGCTGCGCCCCCGGCGCGCACCACGGGTGATCGACCGGCTATGCTGCCCGGGACGGCCTCGCTGGGGCCGTCTGCTGCTGCCGTGCCGACGACCGGCGCGTGCGGCGAACCGGGGCGGTAGCTCAGCCGGTTAGAGCAGGGGACTCATAATCCCTTGGTCGTGGGTTCGAGTCCCACCCGCCCCACCTTCTCGATGTGCGACGAGTGTCGTACGACCCTTCGCGGGCGGGCCGCCGAGCCGGTGCCCGCCGCCTTCCCACCGCCTGCGACGTCGCAGAGTCTAGGCCGCGGCCACCCCCTTCCCCGTGTGGCGCGCCGGAATTCACCCACCCGTGGGCATCGGCCCGGGCCGTCCCCGACGGTCGTGCGCCGCCGCTCGGCGGCCGTTCCTTCCCCGTTCCCGTCGCCGCTGGGCGGCCGTCCGTTCCCCTGTTCCCGTCGCCGGTCCCTGGCGCGGCGCGGCAAAAAAGTGATATCACTTTGACATCGGATGCGGATGCTCGCAGAAGGAGTCGCTCCCATGACCACACCGCCTTTCGCCGTCGAGGACGGCCCCGCGCTGGACCTCCCGGTCCCCAGGATCACCGAACGGGTCATCACCGGGGCGGCCGGCCTGCCGGTGCTCGGCGGCGCACTGTTCGGCCTGCTCGCCGGGGTCGGCTCGGTCATCGCCGGCGCGGCCCAACTGTCCTCGAAGACCAGCGGGTTGGGCATCGCCCTGGTGATCGCCGGGCCGCTGCTGCTGCTCGGCTCACTGCTGACGACGTTCGGGCTGACGGTGGTCTCGCCCGGTCAGGCCCGGGTGGTCCAGCTGCTCGGGCGCTACCGGGGCACCATCCGCGCCGAGGGCCTGACCTGGCTGAACCCGTTCACCAACCGCCGGCACATATCGCTGCGGATCCGCAACCACGAGACCGAGACCACCAAGGTCAACGACGCGGACGGCAACCCGATCGAGATCGCCGCCGTGGTGGTCTGGCAGGTCGAGGACACCGCGATGGCGCTCTTCGAGGTGGACGACTACGCCGACTTCGTCGCCATCCAGACCGAGACGGCCGTGCGGCACATCGCCACCAGCTACCCGTACGACGCCCACCACGAGGGCCAGTTGTCGCTGCGCGACGGTGCGGACGAGATCGCCCGCAAGCTCTCCGCGGAGATCTCCGCCCGGGTCGCCGCAGCCGGGGTGCGGGTCGTCGAGTCCCGGATCACCAGGCTCGCGTACGCTCCGGAGGTCGCCCAGGTGATGCTCCAGCGTCAGCAGGCCGGGGCCGTGGTGGCGGCGCGCAGGCTGATCGTCGAGGGCGCCGTCGGTATGGTCGAGGAGGCGCTGGAACGGCTCGCCGAACGCGATGTCGTGGAGCTGGACGAGGAGCGCAAGGCCGCCATGGTGAGCAACCTCCTGGTGGTGCTCTGCGGCGACCGCGGCACCCAGCCCGTCGTGAACACGGGCTCCCTCTACCAGTAAGGCGAGGCCTTGGCGACGGAACGGAAGAAGCTCCTGTTGCGACTGGACCCTTCAGTTCACGACGCGCTCGCCCGATGGGCCGCGGACGACCTGCGCAGCACCAACGCGCAGATCGAGTTCCTGCTCCGCCGCGCCCTCACCGACGCGGGGCGGATGCCCGGCGGCGCGGCCCGGCTTCCCCGGCGCGGACGCCCGCCCAAGGAGGGCCCGGAGAGCGGCGGTCCCGGCGGGGACTGACCGCGGCGGCCCGGGTCACCCACAGATCCTCCAGATCCTGGGAGAACGAGATGGACCTGCCTGCCAACCTGCCCGAGAAGCTGTACCTGCTCGCCCACGACCCGCGGCGCGGGCGGACCACCCAGCACTCCTCGCTCAACCTGCTGCTGCAGGCGGCGGCGCTGACCGAGCTGTTGCGCCGGGGCCTGCTGTACGAGGAGGGCCGCAAGGCCGTCGCCCGGGTCCGCGGCGGCGCCGCCGAGGACGGCCTCGACCCCTACAGTGCCGACCTGTTGGGCCGGATCAGGGCCACCCGGCCGCACAGCTGGAGCTCGTGGGTCGGCCGCGCCAGGAGCACCGGGCGCGACCAGCCGATCCGCCGGGTCCGGGACGGCCTGGCGGAATCCGGCCGGATCACCCTCCGGCCGCACCGGGTGGCCGGCCTGTTCCCGGTGACCCTGGTCACCGTGCACGACCCCGGGGTCCGCAAGGCGCTGGAGGCCCGCGTCGCCGGGGCGCTGACGGGCCCGTTCAGCCGGGTCGACCCGGCCGACGCGGCGCTGACCGCCCTGGTGGCGGCGGGGAAGCTCCGTACGGTGCTCGGCTCCAGGGAGCGCCGGGAGCACCGCGGCCGGATCGCGAAGCTGGCCCCGGCGGCCGGCCCGGTCCCGCGCGCGCTCGGTACCGCCCTGGCCTGGCGGACGGCGGGCCACGCCGCGGAGAGCGCGGCCCTGGGCTGACGGACCGTCCACGGGGGTGACGGTCCGTCCGCTGGGCCACGGAGCCCGGTCGCCCGTCCGGCGGCCGGGCTCCCGGCCGTCCGGGCCCGTAAGCTGGCCGGATGCTCGAACCCGCCCTGCTGCCGACCCCGCTGGTGGACTGCGCCGACGAGGCCTTCGCCCGGGCCGGGGTGGAGCTGCGGCTGAAGCGGGACGACCTGCTGCACCCGACCGTCCCCGGCAACAAGTGGCGCAAGCTGGCGCCCAACCTGGCCGCCGCCGTGGAGCAGGGCCACACCCGGCTGCTGACCTTCGGCGGCGCCTACTCGACCCACCTGCGGGCCGTCGCGGCCGCCGCCGGGGCGCTCGGGCTGGAGAGCGTCGGGCTGGTGCGCGGCGAGGAACTGGCCGACCGGCCGCGCAACTGGTCGCTGCGGGCCGCCGAGGCGGCCGGGATGCGGCTGGAGTTCCTGACCCGGGCCGAGTACCGGGAGGCCACCGGCCGGGCCGAGGGGGAGCACGGCACGGACGCGCCGCTCCGTCGCTGGGGCCGCTGCCTGGTGCTCCCGGAGGGCGGCTCCAACGCCCTGGCCGCCGTCGGCGCGGCCGCGATCCCGGCCGAACTGCCCGGTCTCGGCGAGCGGGACGTGGTCTGCTGCCCGGTCGGCACCGGCGGCACCCTGGCCGGTATCGCGGCCGGTCTGCCGGCGGGCGCGCGGGCGCTCGGGGTGGCCGTGCTGCGCGGCGGCGAGGGCTATCTGGAGGCGGAGGTCGCCCGGCTGCACCGGGCCGCCTACGGGCGCGGGTTCGGCAACTGGCGGATCGACCACGGGCACCACGGCGGCGGCTACGGCAGGGTCCCGGCCGAGCTGGCCGACTTCGCCGAGCGGTTCGAGCGCCGCCACGGGATCGCGCTGGAGCGCCGTTACGTCGCCAAGCTGCTCGCCGCGCTGGCGGACCTGGCGGGGGCGGGCGCCTTCCCCCGCGGCACCCGCCTCACCGCCGTCGTCACCGGGCTGCCGGACCCGCAGTAGCGGCCGGTCGGCTCGCGGCCCACGGTCCAGGGCCCACGGTCGGCAGTCGGCCGGTCAGCCGAAGGTCAGGTTGGCGCACGGGTCGGTGTCGGCGTTGCGGGTGTTCTCCGCTATGCCGGTGGGGATGCCGCCCGGGACACCGCTCGTGGCGGTGCCGGGGGTGGCTCCCGCCGCGGCACCGGCCGGGGCACCGGGCTCCGGGCTCGGGGCGGTCACCGGGTCGATCCGGGTGCCGGCCGCGCGGAAGTCGGCGCCGAGGGTGACGGTGATCGCCTCCGAGCCGGGCTCCTCGACCGCCCTGGCGCCGGGGAAGAGCGCCACGACCTGGTCGGCGGTGGCCTTCAGCGCGGGGTCGTAGGAGATCTGGGTGGCCTGCTGGCCGGGGGTGTTCTGGCCGAGCGCGACGTTCCGGAAGCCGCGCGCCTTGAGCGTCTCGGCGCCGGAGCCGGCCAGGCCGGGCGTGCCGACCCCGTTGACCACGGTGATCGGCGCCGCGCTCTGCTCCGGGGTGAGCGGGGTGAGCGGGGTGCCGGGGGCGGTGCCCGGGTCGGCGCTGGGGGAGGAGGTCACCTGGCCCGTCCCGGAGGTGCTCTGCCCGTCCAGGGTGCGGTCCTCGCGCAGCAGCTTCCAGAGGGCGTCGGCGTCCGGCTGCACCAGCCGTATTCGGTCGCCGGCGAAGCGCCAGGGCGCGGTGACGAAGGAGACGTCGGAGAGCTTGATGTCCTGGATCGAACGGGCGAAGTCCACCAGCTTCATCGCGGTGCCCAGCCCCTCGTCCACGGTGAGCGACTTGGTGGCCGCGTCGGCCAGCGGCAGCAGGGTGGGCAGTGAGAAGCCCTGGCCCTGGACCTTCTTGATCATCGAGGAGAGGAAGGCCTGCTGACGCTTCATCCGACCGATGTCGGAGTTGTCGCCGATCCCGTGGCGCGTCCGCAGGTAGTCCACCGCGGACTGTCCGGAGAGCTTCTGGAGGCCCTTCTTGAGGTGTATGCCGTACTGGTTGACGTCGTTGGGCACGCAGGCCTCCACGCCGCCCACGGCGTCGGACATCGCGGCCGCGCCCTTGAAGTCGACCACGACGGTGTGGTCGATCCGCAGCCCGGTGAGCTTCTCCACGGTGTTCTGGGTGCAGGCCGGGTTGCCCTTCTCGGCGAGGCCCACGGTGAAGGCGGAGTTGAACATCTGGTCGGTCTTCGGCGTCGTCCAGGTGCCGTTCGGCAGCTTGCAGGACGGGATGGTGACCAGGGTGTCGCGGGGGATCGAGACGCCGACGGCGTGCTTGTGGTCGGCGTAGACGTGCACCAGGATCGCGGTGTCCGAGTGGCCGACGCCCTCGTCGCCGCCGCCCAGCGAGTCGTTTCCCTCGTCGCGGGTGTCCGAGCCGAGCAGCAGCACGTTGACCGGGACGGAGGCGCCCGGGCTGGCCGGGACGGGTGCCGGCGGGCGCTCGGTGGCGACGCCGCCGGAGTCGAAGGTGGTGATGTTGTTGTCCAGCCGGTGGTAGAACCAGGCTCCGGCGCCCACGACCGACAGCACCAGTACGGCGGCCAGGCCGATGGCGGTCCGCAGGTAGCGGCGCCGACGCGTGCTGCTGCTCATCCTCCGTGCCCCCCGTCTTCAGGTCTCTCGCGTTCGATGTTCGAACGTTAGACGTTCCGGGAGGCTGTTCGGTTACCCCCCTGGGGCCTGCGGAAGGCCCCCGGGTCCTGTGATGCTGGTCACGCGCCGGGGTCGGAGGCGCCCGCGAGCATCCGCCGGAGCAGGTCGCGCAGCGCCGTCCGCTCGTCCGGGCCGAGCGCGGCCAGTGGCTCGCGGGCGAAGTTCAGCGACTCGCGCAGTTCCTCGGAGGCGGCCGAGCCGGTGCCGGTGGCGGCGACCAGCTTGACCCGGCGGTCGTGCCGGTCGGCCTCACGGGTCACGAAGCCGCGGGATTCGAGCCGGTCGACGATGCCGGTGATGTTGGAGGGCTCGCAGCTGAGCGTCTGGGCGATCTGGCGCATCGGCATCGGGCCGCGCCGCAGCAGCGCGAGCACCTTGGCCTGGGCGCCGGTGAGCGAGCGGGCGGCGGCGGCCTCCTCGTACTCGCGGTGGAACAGTGCGACCAGGTTGGCCATCAGGTCGACGACCTCGCGGGTGATCTCGTCGGGCTGCGGCGCGGCGTCCTGGATCGACTGGGTGTCCATGGTCGACAGTCTACCTGAAAAGTTGACAACGTGAACCTTTCATGCCCATCGTTACTTCAGTTGCTCAACCTTTCAGGTACCGAAACCGCACCTGAACCACACCTGAACCCGCAACCGAACCGCAAGGAGCGCCCCCGATGGCAGAGCAGGCCGCCGCCCCCGCGACCGCCCGTGAATGGCACCTCGCCGCCCGCCCGCAGGGCTGGCCGGTGCCGACCGACTTCGCCCTGGTCGAGGCCCCGGTCCGGGCCCCCGGCCCGGGCGAGATCCTGGTCCGCAACGCCTACCTCTCGGTGGACCCGTACATGAGGGGCCGGATGAACGACGTGAAGTCGTACGTTCCGCCGTTCCAGCTGGGCCGGGCCATGGACGGCGGTGCGGTCGGCTACGTCGTCGCCTCCGGGGCCGAGGGCTTCGCCCCGGGCGACGCGGTGCTGCACGGGCTCGGCTGGCGCGAGTACGCGACCCTGGACGCCGGGCGCGCGGTCAAGGTCGACCCGGCCGCCGCCCCGCTCTCCGCCTACCTCGGCGTGCTCGGCATGCCCGGCCTGACCGCCTACGCCGGCCTGCTCGCCGTCGGCGCCCTCAAGGAGGGCGACAAGGTCTTCGTCTCCGGCGCGGCCGGCGCGGTCGGCTCGCTGGTCGGCCAGATCGCCAGGCTCAAGGGCGCCTCGCTGGTGGTCGGTTCGGCCGGCTCGGCGCAGAAGGTGGCCAGGCTGGTGGACGAGTACGGCTTCGACGCGGCCTTCAACTACAAGGACGCCCCGGTCGCCGAGCAGCTCGCCGAGGCCGCCCCGGACGGCATCGACCTCTACTTCGACAACGTCGGCGGCGACCACCTGGAGGCCGCGATCGGCGCGCTGAACGTGCACGGCCGCGCGGTGCTCTGCGGTGCCATCGCCCAGTACAACGACACCGCCGCGCCCGCCGCCCCGCGCAACCTCGCGCTCGCCATCGGCAAGCGGCTGCGCCTGGAGGGCATGCTGGTGGGCGACCACGCCGGGCTCCAGCCGCAGTTCGTCGCGGAGGTGGCCGGCTGGCTGAAGTCCGGTGAACTGCGCACCGAGGAGACCGTGGTGGACGGTTTCGAGAACGCCGCCGAGGCCTTCCTCGATCTGCTGCGCGGCGTCAACACCGGCAAGATGGTCGTCCGCCTGGACAGCTGACGCTCCGTCAGGTCGACGACCGCCCCGTCGCCCGCACCGGGCGGCGGGGCGGCCGGGCGTCGGCGGTGCGCGCTCGGGCGCGGGCGTCGCGGCCGCACTACCGCATTCGGGCCGGATCCGAAAGTGCGTCATCCATCCTGTGGTGCCGCGCGGTACGGTGGTCCCGCCGACGATGGGGCCGTTCGGGGGAGAGATCCGGCCGAGGGGTAGACCTCGTTGAGGATTCGACTAGCATTGAGCGAAAGCCTGTCCGTTTTGCTCAATTTAGTAGCTTAATGTCGGCTAACGTGAGTAACTGCGGATCAACTGCAGGCACGAGGCAGCTGGGGAAGGCGACCCTCGTCCACAGCCTGGAGGTCCCGGTGACGACACGTGGAGTTCTGTACATCCACACCGCGCCCCGCGCGCTGTGCCCGCACGTCGAGTGGGCCGTCGCGGGGGTGCTCGGTGTGCGGGTGAGCCTGGACTGGATCCGCCAGCCGGCCGCACCCGGGCATTGGCGTGCCGAGCTCTCCTGGCAGGGGGAGCCCGGTACGGCTTCGAAGCTCGCCTCCGCGCTGCGCGGCTGGCAGCTGATGCGGTACGAGGTGACCAGCGAGCCCTGCGCCGCGGCGGAGGGGGAGCGGTACAGCAGCACGCCCTCGCTCGGCATCTTCCACGCCGTCACGGGCATCCACGGCGACATCCTGATCCCCGAGGACCGGTTGCGCGCCGTCCTGCTGCGCGCCCGCAGCGAAGGGGCCGACCTGGAGGCCGAGATCGCCCGGCTGCTCGGCAAGCCCTGGGACGACGAGCTGGAGCCGTTCCGGTACGCGGGCGAGGGCGCGCCGGTGCGCTGGCTGCACCAGGTGGTCTGAGGGCGCCCCGCGCGGACCGGACGGGCACGACGAAGGGGCCGGCGCTCTCCTTGAGCGCCGGCCCCTTCGTCACGGGCGTCAGCGGGTGCGGAAGGCCAGCACCACGTTGTGGCCGCCGAAGCCGAACGAGTTGTTCAGTGCGGCGATCCGGCCCTCGGGCAGCTTGCGGGCCTCGTCGCGGACGATGTCGGCGTCCACGTCGTCGTCCAGCTCGTCCACGTTGATGGTCGGCGGGGCGATCCGGTGGTACAGGGCCAGCACGGTGGCGACGGTCTCGATGCCGCCGGCGCCGCCCAGCAGGTGGCCGGTCATCGACTTGGTGGCCGAGACCGCGATGTGGTCGAGGTCGTCGCCCAGCTCCTTGCGCAGCGCCTTCAGCTCGGCGGTGTCGCCCTGGGGGGTCGAGGTGGCGTGCGCGTTGACGTGCACGATCTCGGCCTTGTCCAGCTCGTTGCGCTCGAACAGGTCGGCCAGCGCGCGGGCCACGCCGGCGCCGGTCGGCTCGGGCTGGGCGATGTGGTGGGCGTCCGAGGACAGGCCCTGGCCCACGGCCTCGCAGTAGATCCGGGCGCCGCGCGCCTCGGCGTGCTCGACCGACTCCAGCACGACCACGCCGGCACCCTCGCCCAGCACGAAGCCGTCGCGGGCCTTGTCGTAGGGGCGGGACGCGCGCTGGGGGTCGTCGTTCTTCTTGGACATCGCCATCATGTTGGCGAACGCGGCGATCGGCAGCGGGTGGATCGCCGCCTCGGTGCCGCCGGCCACCACGACGTCGGCGCGGCCGGTACGGATCATCTCGATCGCGTAGCCGATCGCCTCGGCGCCGGAGGCACAGGCGGAGACGGGGGTGTGCACGCCCGCGCGGGCGCCGACCTCCAGACCGACGTTGGCCGCCGGGGAGTTGGGCATCAGCATCGGGACGGTGTGCGGGGAGACCTTGCGGGCGCCCTTCTCCTTCAGCACGTCGTACTGGTCGAGGAGCGTGGTCACGCCGCCGATGCCGGAGGCGATCACGGCGCCCAGGCGCTCGGGGGCGAGCTTGGAGGACTCGTCGGTGGCGGGGGTCTCGTAGCCGGCGTCGGCCCAGGCCTCGCGGGCGGCGATCAGCGCGAACTGCGCCGAGCGGTCCAGCTTGCGGGCCAGCGGGCGGGGCAGGATCTCGCCCGGCTCGACGGCGGTCCTCGCCGCGATCTTCACCGGCAGGTCCTCGGCCCACTCCTCGGTCAGGGCCGCCACGCCGGACCGACCGGCGACCAGGTTCTCCCAGGTGCTGGCGGCGTCGGCGCCCAGCGGCGTGAAGGCGCCGATACCCGTGACGACCACGGTGCGGTTTTCAGCGGTCACTGGTTTCTTCTTCTCTCACGTGTGCGGGGGGTCGGCGGCGTGCCGAGGAAGGGCCCGGCCGGGCGCCCCGAGTGGGGGCGTCCCGCCCCGCGGGGGGAGGCCGGCCACAAAAAAACCCACCACCACCCCACCCAACCCCGCCCCAACGGCGACCCACCCCGCGCGCGC
>NZ_JBHXEM010000021.1:93384-100574 GCF_042724755.1 Kitasatospora sp. NPDC127067
AGTACTACACTCACTAAAACCACCGCCCACCCGTCAAACTTAAAAATAAAAACGGACGCCGGACGGGCTGGCCGAGTCGAACTGGTCGATCGATCAGGCGTTGAGGATGTAGTTCACCGCGTCGCCGACGGTCTTCAGGTTCTTGACCTCGTCGTCCGGGATCTTGACGTCGAAGCGCTCCTCGGCGGCCACGACGACCTCGACCATGGACAGCGAGTCGACGTCCAGGTCGTCGGTGAAGGACTTGTCGAGCTGGACGTCCTCGGTCGGGATGCCGGCGATCTCGTTGACGATCTCGGCGAGACCTTCCAGGACCTCTTCCTGGGTAGCCATACTGGCTGCTCCTCTACGGTGTTGAGCGTGTCCGGCCGGCGGCCGGGCACAGGCTTGTGAATTGGGCGAATGCGCCTAGGGGAGAGTAACGACTGCTGCGGCGTACACGAGACCCGCCCCGAACCCGATGATCAGGGCCAGGTCCCCGCTGTGGGCCTCACCGCTCTCCAGCATGCGTTCCATCGCCAGCGGGATGGAGGCCGCGGAAGTGTTGCCGGTCTCGGCGATGTCGCGGGCGACGGGTACCGACTCCGGCAGCTTGAGCGCCTTGATCATGGCATCCGTGATCCGCATGTTGGCCTGGTGGGGGATGAACGCGCCGAGCTGGTCGGCGGTGATCCCGGCGGCGTCCAGCGCCTGCTGGGCCACCTTGGCCATCTCCCAGACCGCCCAGCGGAAGACCGGCTGGCCGTCCATCCGCAGGGCCGGCCACTTGGTCTCCTCGCCCGCGCCGTTGATCGCGTCGGACTTGGCGAAGGCGGTGTCCCAGGCCTGGGTCTGGGTGATGAGGTCGGCCTGCGAGCCGTCCGAGCCCCAGATCAGCTTGCCGATGCCGGGGGTGTCCGACGGGCCGACGATCGCGGCGCCGGCGCCGTCGCCGAAGATGAAGGCGGTGGAGCGGTCCGACTGGTCGGTCAGGTCGCTGAGCCGCTCGACGCCGATGACCAGCACGTAGTCGGCGTTGCCGCCGCGGATCATGCCGTCGGCCAGGCCGAGGCCGTAGCCGAAGCCGGCACAGGCGGCCGAGATGTCGAAGGCCGGGGCGTTGCCGCAGCCGAGCCGCTCGGAGATCTCGGTGGCGATCGCGGGGGTCTGCTTGAGGTGCGAGACGGTCGAGACGATCACGCCGCCGATCTGCTCGGCGGAGATCCCGGCCTGGGCGATGGCCTTGCCGGCCGCCTGGACCGACATCTCGGCGACGGACTCCTCCGGGCCGGCCCAGCGGCGCTCGGCGATCCCGCTGCGGGTGCGGATCCACTCGTCCGAGGAGTCGATCCACTCCAGGACCTCGGAGTTGGGGATCACCCGGACCGGGCGGTAGCCGCCGACGCCGAGGATGCGCGAGTACTGCGCGCCGCTCACCGGACGGATCTGGGGCTTGGTCATGCCTGGGTCTCCTGCTCCTGACCGCCGTGCTCCGCAACGAGCTCGCGGGCCTTGTCCAGATCGGCGGGGGTCTTGAGGGCGAGCGTGGCCACACCCTTGAGGTTGCGCTTGAGCAGTCCGGTGAGGGTGCCGGCGGGGGACAGCTCGATCACGGCCGTCGCACCCAGCTGCCCGAGGGTCTCCATGCAGAGGTCCCAGCGGACGGGGTTGGAGACCTGCGAGACCAGGCGCGCGAGCACCTCGGCACCGGTGTCCACGACCGCGCCGTCCCTGTTGGAGACGTAGCGGACCAGCGGGTCGGCCGCGGTCAGCGTCGGGGCCAGCTGGGCCAGCCGCTCGACGCCCGGGGCCATGTGCTCGGTGTGGAAGGCGCCGGCCACCTTGAGGGCGATCAGCTTGGCGCGGGTCGGCGGGTCCGCCTTCAGCGCCTCCAGCTGGTCCAGCGTGCCGGCGGCGACGATCTGGCCGCCGCCGTTGTTGTTGGCCGCGGTCAGACCGTGCTCGGCCAGCTTCGCCGCGACCTCCTCCGGCTCGCCGCCGAGCACGGCGAGCATGCCGGTCTCGGTGACGGCGGCGGCCTCGGCCATGGCCCGGCCGCGCTCACGCACGAAGGTCAGCGCGTCGTGGGCGCCGAGCACCCCGGCGCCGGCGGCGGCGGTGATCTCACCGACGCTGTGACCGGCCACGGCGCCGACCAGCTTGCGGGCGGCGTCCTCGTCCGGGAACAGCTCCCGGGCGGTCACCAGACCTGCCGCGACCAGCAGCGGCTGGGCGACGGCGGTGTCCTTGATCTCCTCGGCGGACGCCTCGGTCCCGGCGTGCACCAGGTCGAGCCCGGCGACCTCCGACCAGCCGCGCAGGCGGTCGGCGACGCCGTCGAGCTCCAGCCAGGGGCTGAGGAAACCGGGGGACTGAGCACCCTGTCCAGGGGCGACGATTACGAGCACGGTTCAACCCTCTCTCGCCAGGCGCCCAGGGGCGGGTAGGCGACGGTAACGAAGAAAACCATCCCTGATTGTGCGGTTCCTACACTCCGGCTCAGCCGGGCTCCCCGACGGCGCCCAACCGGCCGAGGGCCAGTGCGATCCGCAGGGTGAACGCCGAACGTACGTCGGAGGGGGCGTACCCCGTGACGTCAGTCACACGTCGCAGCCGGTAGCGCACCGTGTTGGGGTGGACAAAGAGCATCCGGGCCGCGCCCTCCAGGGAGGAGGCCTGCTCCAGGTAGACGCTCAGGGTCTCCAGCAGGGCGGACCCGGCCTCGTCCAGCGGTGTGTAGATCTCCTCCACCAGCTGACGGCGCGCGGCCTGGTCGCCGGCCAGTGCCCGCTCGGGCAGCAGGTCGTCGGCCAGCACCGGGCGGGGGGCGTCCGGCCAGGCGGCGCAGGCCCGCAGGCCGGCCGCGGCGGCGTGGGCCGAGCGGGTCGCGGAGAGCAGGTCGGGCACGGTCGGGCCGACCACCACCGGGCCCGGCGCGAACTGGCCGATCAGCGCCCGGGCCGCGTGCACCGGCTCCTTCTCGCCGCCGACCACGACCACCAGGCGCTTGCCCAGCACCCCGGTCAGCACGTTCAGCTTGGCGTACCGGGCGGCCCGGCGGATCGCCTCGACCACCAGCTCGCTGTCGCCGTCCGGCGCGCTGCCCATCACCACCCGGACTTGGCTGGGCTGGCCCCAGCCGAGTGCGGCGGCGCGGGAGAGCACGCCCTCGTCGGCGTCGCCGGACAGCAGCGAGTTGACCACCAGCGCCTCCAGCCGGGCGTCCCAGGCGCCGCGCGCCTCGGCGGCCTGGGCGTACACCTGGGCGGTCGCGAAGGCGATCTCCCGGGCGTAGACCAGCACCGACTCGCGCATGTCCGCCTCGTCGCCGGGGGCGGCCACCTCCTCGATGGCCTCCTCCATCACCTCGATCGTGGTGCGGATCAGCTCGACGGTCTGGCGCAGGGTGATCGCCCTGGTCAGCTCGCGCGGAGCGGTGCCGAAGACGTCGGTGGAGATCGCCTGGGCGGTGTCGGGGTGGCGGTACCACTCGGTGAAGGCGGCGATGCCGGCCTGGGCCACCAGGCCGATCCAGGAGCGGTGCTCCGGCGGCATCCGCCGGTACCAGCCGAGCTGGTCGTCCATCCGCGAGATCGCGGCGGTGGCCAGCTTGCCGGAGGACTTCTCCAGCCGCTTGAGCGTCGCCGCCCGGCGCTCGGCGCGCTCGGCGGCGTTTCTGCGCTCCTGGGCGGTCAGGCGGGGCGCCGCACGGCCGGGGCGGTCACGGGCCGACCGGGGGGCCGGGCCCTTTCCGGCGGGGTCGGGTGCGGGGCTGGGACTGGGTTCGCTCTTGGAGTTCGCGGAGGCGGCTGGCACAAGGACAAGACTGCCTCACGCGAGTGACTGCTCGTGCACACCCCCCCGGCACGGTGGCGCGGTGGCAGGAGTCGCACCGCGGGCCCAGCCACTACGGTGGGGGCGTGACCGAAGCCCCCGACCGCCCCCGTGCCGACCTGCGCCGCACCGCCGAGCGCTACCGCTCCGTCCCGGCCGAGGGCGTCGAGACCAGGCACGCGTTCTCCTTCTCCGGCCACTACGACCCGAAGAACACCCACTTCGGGGCACTGCTCGCGTGCAACGAGGAACTCCTCGCCCCCGGCGCCGGATTCGAGGAGCACAAGCACCGGGACACCGAGATCCTCACCTGGGTGCTGGAGGGCGCGCTCGCCCACCGGGACTCGTACGGCCACAGCGGGGTGGTCCGACCCGGGATGGTCCAGCACCTCAGCGCCGGTTCCGGGGTCACCCACACCGAGCGCAACGTCGGCGGCGCCACCGGGCCGGTCCGCTTCGTCCAGATGTGGCTCCAGCCGGACGAGTTCGACGCGCCCCCCGCCTACGGCCTGCGCAAGGTGGAACCGGCGGACGGCGGGTTGACGCTGCTCGCCTCCGGGCTGGAGCGCGACGCCGGGACGGACGCCCTGCGGCTGCGCCGCGGCGACGCCGCGCTCTGGCTGGCCACCGCCGGGCCGTGGCAGCCGCTGCCGCTACTGCCCGAGGCGCCCTGGCGGTACGCCCACCTGACCGCCGGCTCGCTGGGCTACCGGACCGTCCCGGGGCCCAAGGGCGGCGGCCGCTCGATGGTTCCGGGCGACAGCGTGCGGATCACCGGCGAGGCCTTCGCCGACCCGGCGGCGGGGGAGACCGGCGCCGAACTCCTGCTCTGGGAGATGCACTCGCCGGTCTCCTACGGTTAGCGGCTCAGCGCTTCGGGAGTTCTTCGAGCACCGCGTCGGAGAAGGCCGGCCAGGCCTCGACCGCCCACGGCCCGAAGTCCCGGTCGGTGAGCGCGACGCAGGCGGCGCCGGCCTGCGGGTCGACCCACAGGAAGGTGCCGGACTGGCCGAAGTGCCCGAAGGTTCCGGGGGAGTTGGCGGCGCCGGTCCAGTGCGGGCTCTTGCCGTCGCGGATCTCGAAGCCGAGGCCCCAGTCGTTCGGGCGCTGGTGGCCGTAGCCGGGCAGCACGCCGCTGGTGCCGGGGAAGGCGACCTCGCGGGTGGCCTGCCGGAGCGTGGACGGGTCCAGCAGCTTGGGTGCCTGCAGTTCGGCGGCGAACCGGGCGAGGTCGGCGACGGTGGACAGGCCGCCGGCGCCGGCCGGGGACTTGTGCGCGGTGTTGATCAGGGTGTCCGTCATGCCCAGCGGCTCGAACACCGCCTCGGCGGCGTAGCGGGAGAACTCGATCCCGGCGGCCTCGGACAGCGTCCGGGCCAGCACGTCGAAGCCCGCGTTGGAGTAGAGCCGGCGGTTGCCGGGCTCGGCGAACAACCGGTGCTCGTCGAAGCCCAGGCCGGAGGTGTGCGCGAGCAGGTGGCGGACGGTCGAGCCGGCCGGACCGGCCGGGTCGTCCAGCTCGAACACGCCCTCCTCGACGGCGACCAGCGCCGCGTACGAGGTGAGCAGCTTGGTCACCGAGGCGAGCGGGAACAGGTGCTGCTGCGGCCCGTGCGCGCCCAGGACCGCGCCGTCCGCCCCCCGGACCACCGCCGCCGCGGCATGGGGCACCGGCCAGTTCTCGATCATCCGCAAGCTCTCCATGGGATCCGACTGTAGTCGCCGGGAAATTCCGCGGAGAAGGTGGTGGTGGAGCCACCCGGGTGTCGGGCTTGCTTGGAGTGCACTCCAACTCGGTAGCGTCGTTCACGTCGTACAGGACAGGGGGAAACGAGCGATGGCCGCACCCGCACGCATCGAGATCGACCTGCGCAGCTGCTCCGAGGTGTTCAGCCGCCCCGTCGGGGATCCGGACCCGAGGCCGAGGCACACCATCAGCGAGGTCGCCGCGGCGAGCGGGCTGACCACCCACACCCTGCGCTGGTACGAGCGGATCGGCCTGCTGGACCCGGTCGACCGGGCGGCGGGCGGCCAGCGCCGCTACTCCGACGCCGATCTGCACCGGCTGGCCTTCCTGGGCCGGCTGCGGCTGACCGGCATGTCGGTGGCGGACATGCTCAAGTACGTGGACATGGCCCGCCAGGGCGAGCAGACCTACGGGGAGCGGCGGCTGCTCCTGGAGGCCCAGCGCGAGGAGGTCCGACAGCGGATCGTGGACCTCCAGGCCACCCTCGCCGTCCTCGACTACAAGATCGATCTCTATGCCGGGAAGGTCGCCGGTGGCGCCGGAATCCCGGCCAAGTGCCAGAACATCCATGTAGAGGAAGAGCAGAGCGCATGACTCAGACCGTCCTTCCCACCGTCGAACTCGGCACCGGCGGCCCGCTGGTGGGCGTCCAGGGCCTCGGCTGCATGGGCATGAGCGAGTTCTACGGCCCCACCGACACCGGCGAGGCGCTCGCCACCCTGGACGCCGCGCTGGCGACCGGTGTCACCCTCTTCGACACCGCCGACATGTACGGCTCGGGCCGCAACGAGGAGCTGATCGGCCCCTTCGCCCGGGCCAACCGGGACCAGGTGGTGCTCGCCACCAAGTTCTCCATCCTGCGGTCCGAGGAGGACGGCGCGGTCCGCGGCATCAGCAACGACCCGGCGTACATCCGGACCGCGGTGGACGCCTCGCTGCGCCGCCTCGGCACGGACGTGATCGACCTGTACTACATGCACCGCCGCGACCCGGCCGTGCCGCTGGCCGACTCGGTCGGTGCCATGGCCGAGCTGGTGCGGGCCGGCAAGGTGCGCCACCTCGGCCTGTCCGAGGTGACCGGGGCGGAGCTGCGCGAGGCGCACGCGATCCACCCGATCTCCGCGCTCCAGTCCGAGTGGTCGGTGTTCGCCCGCGACGTCGAGCGCACGGCGGTCCCGGCCGCGGCGGAGCTGGGCGTCGCCTTCGTGCCGTACTCGCCGCTCGGGCGGGGCTTCCTGACCGGCGCCTTCCAGGACGCCAAGGAGCTCTCGGCGGACGACTACCGCCGTTCCCACCCGCGCTACACCGGCGACAACGCGGCCGCCAACGGCGAACTGCTCGACCCGCTGCGGAAGATCGCGGCGGCCCGCGGCGTGACGCTCGCCCAGGTCGCACTGGCCTGGGTGCACCAGCAGGCCGAGGTGCACGGGCTGGCCGTCGTGCCGATCCCGGGCACCCGTAGGCGCGGCCGGCTCGCCGAGAACACCGCGGCGGCGACGCTGCGGCTGACCGCCGAGGAGCTGGCGCTGCTGGAGCCGGTGGCCGGCCGGGTGGCGGGGAACCGCTACGCGGACATGAGCTCCACCTCGGCGGCGCGCGAGTAGCGGGACCGGCGGCCCGGGGGGAGCCC
>NZ_JBHXEM010000022.1:0-23922 GCF_042724755.1 Kitasatospora sp. NPDC127067
GAGTTGCTCGTCTCGGCGCACCGCCGCCGGCACCGGAACGACCGCGTGAACCGGGACCTCCCGCGCCCGCCGACCGGGGACCCGAAGCCCGCACCACCGAGAGGAACGAGCACCCCCGTGGGATCCAGCTTCTACGTCAGCCCCGACCGCGCTCAGGCCGGACCGTGGGCCTTCACCGGCGAGCAGGTGGAGGACTGCGTCCGGCGGCACTGGCCGCACGCCGCGGTGAGCCGCGCGTTCGAGAATTTCCTGGAGATCGACGCGGAGATCGAACCCGGCCGCCGGGCGGAGCTGTCGTTCAACCTGCGGCACGGCGCGTTCTCCTTCGAGGACCGGGAGCCGCACTCCGGGCCCCTGACCGTCATCCACACGGTGCTGCACACCCTTGCGCCCGAGGTCCCCGTCGTCCGGTGGATCGACTACGACGCGGATCTCCGGCCCCTCGACCCGGCCGGAGGCCTCGAAGCGTTCATCGACGACTTCCCGGCCCGGCCGTAGCCGGGCGCGCGGTTCGGCCGGGGCTGCCGACCGCTGTCGATGGTCTGTCGACGGGGCGCAGGTTCTCCATCTGTGACCGGTGCGGTGAGCCGGGGCTCCGATGTCGGCGGCGAGCACTATCGTCCATGCTCGCCGTCGACGGAAGAAACAGGAGAACCAGGAGAACCAGGAAAGCCATGAACACCCAGGTGGACTGGTCGTCAGTCCGGGAACGCGTCATGGCGGTGGAGGAGGCCGAACGTCGGGCCCGTGGCCTCGGGCCGTCCCGGTGCCCGGTGTTCGAACCCGCCCTGACCCCCGCCGAGATCGCCGAGGCCGAGACCCAGTTCGGCGTCGCACTCCCCGATGAGTACCGCGCATTCCTGGCGGAGGTCGGGGCCGGCGGTCCCGGACCGGCGCTCCACCTCACCTCGCTGCGCCGGATCGACGGGACATGGGGATGGGTCTGGGACGACGACGAGGACCACCCCTGGCTGCTGGACCCCAGCGGCCCGTTCGTCGAGACGGAGGGCTGGGCCGACCGGCAGACCGCGACGCTTCGCGCCGCCGGGTACGAACCCGCCGCCCGGGACGGGGACACCAGCCGCCTGGACGACTACCGCGAGGTATTCGGCGACGCCGGCGACGAGATCTGGCACGTGGAACGCGGCCGGGGCGCGATCCACATCAGCGACAACGGGTGCGGGATGACCGGCTGGCTCGTCGTCGTCGGCCCTCACCGCGGGGAGCTCCGCGACCGGGACTGTGCGGTCGACCCGCCCTTCGAGCCGTGCGTCGACGCGCGGGGGAACCGCCACACCTTCGCCACCTGGTACCTCGACTGGCTGGAGCGACGCGAAGCGGCAACCCGGTGAACGGGCGCGGCGACGCTCCGCCGGCCGCCCTTTCAGCTGCCGCCCGTCGCGCTCACAGCTGCTGCCCAGTGCGGGGGTCGTAGCGGACCGCGACGGCCGCCTCGTTGCGGCGCTCGTCGCCGTCGATCTGGATCAGCCAGCCCAGCGAGCTGCCGAGCGGCGGCGGCTGGGTCTCCTCGGTGATGAGGTAGTCGACCCGCCATTCGGGGGCGGGCGCGCCCGCCGCGCCCGAGGTGCGGTACTCGTCCGCGCGGGAGTACCAGCCGGCCACCGTCCGCCCGGCGAGCGGCAGTTCGACGGTGCCGGCGGGGAGGGGCGGCTGCTTCTCGGGCGGCAGCGGGTAGCGGCCGGCGCTGTTCCGGTCGGGGGCGGGCGGGGCCACCGGGCCGGGCCGCCAGAAGTCCGGGGCGACGAAGTAGAGCATCTCCTCGACGTCGAAGAGCTGGTTGATCTGCTCCGATTCCGCGAACGGGGGTGGTCGGGGTCCTGGGGATAGTGACCGTTGTTCTCCAGGCGCCGCAGGATATCGCGGAAAACGGAAGCCCTGCCCTGGCCGGATCCCGATGGTCGCGCTCCGGCTTCTCCCCCGCCGGGGCGCGGGCACGACGAGCGGAGCGGGCGGGACAGGAGGCGTGAAGGCCGGGTGAAGGACCTGTCGGCAGTCGCCGGGGGCGTGGAGCTGCCCTCTTCACGGGAACGGGGACGAACCGCTTCCCCGCCGCACCGCACCGCGGCCGGCGCGCCGGCCGGACCCGGCGAGCTTTCGGGGGCGTACGCATGGGGGCGAACCGGGCACCGCGGTGCCCCGCCGGGGTGCGGCCGGCGCCGCGGGCCGCAGCGGATTACCGGCCAATGTGACCGGAGCGCCCTCTCGGCGGAGCGGGCCTCGACCTAGACTCGGCAAAAAGGTGGCGCCCGGCCGGTATCGATCCGGTCCGAGCCGCGCGCCCACGGGGGACCAGGCGCATCCGCACCATCCCGCTCGGGCACGCGTGTGCGCTCGAGCACGCATGTGGCACCTCTGCGCGGCACCGTCGCACTGCCCACGGCGTCGTCGCACTGCCGGAGGACGGCGGCTCCCGGGGATCGTGTTCCTGCCAAGGGTCGTCGTCGGGCATCCGGCCCACGTTCCGGCACGGACCCGGTCCGGCGATCCACCGGGCCGACCCCTTCGACACTCCTCGGGAGACCTCCATGTCCGACCACCTGCAGGACGTCCTCGCGCTCGACGACCTCGACCTCGACCTGGGCGAACTGACCGTCACCGCGCTGCGCGACAGCATCGCGCTGCCGGAGGGCGGCGCGTCCACCAACTCCACCTCCTGCAACTCCTCCTCCAACTCCAGCATCGTGCACCCGACGACGACGTGGTTCTGACCCTGCTGAGCCCTACCGAGCCCTGCTGAGCTGTAGCAAGCCCTACTGAGCGGCGCCGAAGCACCACGGAACCCGGCGCGTTCCACTGCGAACCGGCCGGGTTCCCCCGCCGTCCCGCCCGCCCTTCGGAGGTCGCCCGCCGTGCCCGACCCTGCCCCGTCCCGGGCCCCCTCCCCGGCCGCGCCGGAACCGGCGCCCGCGCCGCCCGTCCGCGCCGCCGCGTCCACCGCCGCGTCCACCGCGGCCTACGCGCTGGTACGCGCCGCCGTGCTCGCCCGGGCCGCGCAGTCCGCCCCCTCCGCCCTCGCCCGGGACCTGCTGGCGCGGCTCACCGCCACGGAGGCCGCCGACGCCGCCCTGCGCCCCGCACTCGGCGACGACCTGTACGCCAGCCGGGCCGGACACGACGAGCAGTTCCACCGGCGGATCGTCCTGCCCCTGCGCAGGGACCTCCACAACGGCCGCACGCCCCGCGCCGCACAGCTCGACCGGCTGGGCGACCTGCCCGCCCGGCTCCCCCGGCTCGCGCAGTGGCTGGAGCTGCGGGAGCGGCACGCCCGGCTGCTGGCCGAGCTGGCCGGGGCCGTACCGCCGGCGCTCGCGGCGGAACGGGCCGCACTCGCCGCGGTGTGCCGGGAGCCCGCGTTCCGGCGCGCCGTCGCCCTGGGCAGCGCCGACCTGCTGCGCGCGGTGGTCACCGCCTCGGACGTGAGCGCCGGGCGGGGCGGCCGGGCCCGCAAGGAGGAGGCCAAGGTGCTGCGCCACGCGCTGCGGGCGACCGGCAAGACCAGCCCCCTGTCCTGGTTCACCGCGGTCGGCTGGGCCTCGGACGGCCCGCGCCCGGCCGATGCGGGGACGGCCCCGCGCGCGGTCGTCCGCGCGAACCGGACCCTGGTCGGGGCGCTGGTCCAGGCCCTGGTCGACGAACCCCGGCGCGGCCGGAGCCTGCCGCACCGGATGACCAGCGCCGCCCGCGTCCACGCTGGACGGGCCCACTACCGGCGCACCCGGATGGAGTTCGTCGGGGGCCGCTACCTCGCCGCACGCGAGGAGGAGGTCGAGGTCGGCGCCCGGCCGGAGCTTGCACTGCTCGCCTCCCTGGCCGCGACCCCCGACCCGCCGGAGCGGCGCGCCGCGCGGCTCGCCGAGGCCCTCGGTCGCCCCTGCGAGGACCCGACGGTACGGCGCTTCGTCGAGCAGCTCCTCGCCGCCGGGCTCCTGGTGCCCGCCGAACCCGTCGACCCGCAGAGCCCCGATCCGCTGGAACAGCTCGCCGCATGGCTCCGGGCCTGGCCCGAGGACGCCGGGCTGGCCCGCAGGATCCGCGGACTCGCCGACGACACGGCCGGGTACGCGTCCGCGCCGGCCGAACGCCGACCGGGCCTGCTCGCCGACCTGACGGCCGACTGGCGCCGGGTCCTCGCCGACGCCGGCCGGCCCCTGCCCGACCGGACCACGCCGTTCGACGTGCTCAGCGAGGACGTCCACGCGCCCGCCCCGCCGCAGTCCCGACCGGGCGCCGCCGACCGGGCCGTGCTCGCCGAACTCACGGCGCTGGCCGAGCTGTTCGACCAGGGCCATCTGATCCGCCGGACCGCCCGGGACCGCTTCGTCGCCCGCTACGGCGCCGGCGGCGTCTGCTCCACCCCGTGGGAGTTCGACGCCGCCATCGACAACGCCTGGGCCGACGTCCCGGTCCCCGACGACATCGCCTCCCTGCGGCGGGAGTTCCTCGACCTGCCCGAGGCGGACGGGGAGGTCGTGCTGCCGGCCGACCGGGTGCGCGCCCTGGCCGCCCGGCTGCCCGCCTGGACGGCGGTCCGGCCGCTCAGCTACTCCTGGTTCGTCCAACGCGAGCCGTCCGAGGGCCTGTTGTGCGTCAACCACGTCTACTGCGGCTGGGGTCGCTTCACCAGCCGGTTCCTCGACGCCACCGCGCCGCAGGCCGCCGCCGAGGTCGCCCGGCAGATCCGCGCCGGGCTCGGCGAGGGCGCGCGCGCCGCCCAGATCCGCCCGGTGGGCGGCTTCAACGCCAACCTGCATCCGCTCCTGCTCGCCGAGGACATCGGGCCCGACCGCCGGTGGACCGCCCTCGCCGAGGCCGACCTCGACCTCGTGCACGACGTCGCCGGCGACCAGCTCCGGTTCCGGCTGCGCTCCACCGGCGAGCACCTCGACGTCCTCTACCTGGGCTTCCTCTCCCCGATCATGCTGCCGCAGTGGCTGGCGCCCCTCCTCGCCGACCACCCGACCGGCATCGTCGCCTTCCCGTCACTGCTGCCCCGCACGACGCTGGCCGCCCCCGGCGGCACCGTCACCCGCACACCGCGGCTGCGCCACCGGCATGTCGTCCTCGCCCGCCGCCGCTGGCACCTCCCGGCCGGGGTCCTCGACGCCCTGCGCGCCGACCTCGCCGCCGATCCCGGCCCGGACGGCGTCCCCGCCGCCACCGTCGCCCGCTGGCGTGCCCGCCTCGGCCTGCCCGAGCAGCTCTTCCTCCACCCCGTGACCGGGCCCGCCGAGGACGCTCCGGCCGTCGACACCTTCCTCGACCGGCTCCGAGCGCCCAAGCCCCAGCCCGTCGACCTCGGCAACCCGCTCCACCTCCGGCACCTGGGCCGGTGGCTCGCCCGCCACCCGCACGGCGCCCTGCTGGAGGAGGCCCTGCCCCTCGTCGGCGGGCAGTCGGAACCGGCGCGGACGGTCGAACTCGTCCTGGAGACCTACCGCCCGGCCCAACCCGCCGCCCGCACCCTGTCCGCCCCGCCGGTGCCGCACCGAGGAGTCGCCCGATGAGCGAGCCGACGACTGAGTTGACGAGTGAGTTGACGGGTGAGCCGATGCGCGGTCCGGCCGGCCGCCCCGCGCCCGGGACCGCCCTCGACGTGATCCTCTACCACTACCAGCCCGTCAAGGCGCGCGCCCTGCGCGAGGCCGTCCTGCCGCTCGCGCGCCGGGCGACGGAGCAGGGGCTGCGCGCCCACGTCGAACGGCACTGGCGGTTCGGGCCGCACCTGCGGCTGCGGCTGGAGGGGCCGGCCGAGCGGGTGGCCGCCGTGGCGGAGGAGTCCGACCGGGCGCTGCGGACGTGGGCGGCCGCGCACCCGTCCGTCGCCGACCGCACGCGGGAACAGTTGCTCGCCGAGGCCGCCGTCGCCGGGCGGGCCGAGCTGATCGCCCCGCCGTACGGCCCGCTGGTGCCGGACAACACCGTCCGGGTGGTGCCCGTCGACCCGGCCGCGACGGCCGACCTGCACGCGCTGCTCGGGGCCGAACCCGCTGCGCTGCGCGACGAGTTGATGCGCGCCGGGCTGCCCGCGATCACCTCGGCCTGCGCGTTCCTCGGGGAGCACGGCGACACCGCGCAGGCCCGGGTGCGGCTGGTGCTCACGGCGCTGGCGGCGCACGCGAGCACCCATCCGGACGGGCTGATCGGCGGGCACTACTCCTTCCTCTCCCACCTGGAGGACTTCCTCGTCCACGAGGACCCGGACGGCCGGATCCGAGCGGCCTTCGATCAGCGCTGGGAGCGCGGCGGCCCCGCCGCCACGGAACTGGTCCGCCGCGTGGCGGCCGGGGACACCCGGGGCTGGGAGCAGGACTGGGCGCGCTGGTCGGCCACGGCCTGGGACCGGGCCGAGCGGCTGCTGGCGGCCGGGGCCGACCTCTCCGGCCGCGGCGAGGAGTACCGGGCTCGCGCGACCGCCCTCGGCGACCCGGCCACCGCCGAACGCTGGGACTTCGAACTGCGCACCCGTTACAGCGAGTTCCACCGGATGATGACCCGCAGCGACCCCGACGGCACGCTGTTCGACCGCACCCACTACCTGATCTACCGGACCGGCACCAACGCCCTGTACCGGCTTTTCGCGATCTGCGACGTCCGGCCGGTGGAGCGCTACCTGGCCGCCCACCTCCTCGTGCGCAGCGTCCCAGAACTCACCGGGCACCGGTGGCGGGACTACATCGCCGGGGTGATCGCCATGGTCGAGGGGCCGGCGTGACGGCCCTTCCACCTCGCAGTCGCCGCCCGTGCCCCGCCGGCGCGCCACCGCCGCGACCACCGCCTCCGCACTCAGCTGTGGTTGACGATGATGAAGATGCCCCAGCCGATCGCGGCGAGGACCACCGCGAAGCACACCACGGCAACGGTCCAGCCGAGCGCCCCGGCGGCGCGGCGGGAGACCCCGGCCCCGTCGATCCCGACCGGTGGGTAGAGGGCGCGCACACCGATGGCGAACAGCGCGGGCAGACCGGCGCCGGCGAGGAATCCGACCACGACGATCTTCCAGAGCGCGTCCAGATCGACCCAGGAGTTCACGGGGCCACCTCGTCGGTGGCGGGAACGGGCTCCGGGTCCGGGATGACCGACCCGGTCCACGCGGCGTTGACGTTCGCCGGGGTGACCGCCGGGTGGCGGGACGCGACGAAGAAGGCGATCGAGGCCAGCACCAGAACGGCGAAGATGGTCACGACGCCCCCGGTGCCGCCGATCCCGTCGGCGACCCAGTAGGCGAGCGCCCCGACCAGTGCCGCCGCCGGGAGGGTGAGCACCCAGGCCACCACCATGCGGCGGGCGATGTTCCACCGTACGACCGCGCCCTTCTTGCCGACCCCCGATCCGAGGATCGACCCGGTGGCGACGTGGGTGGTGGAGAGCGAGTAGCCGAAGTCCGTGGAGGAGAGGATGACCGCGGCCGAGGCCGACTCACTGGCCATCCCCTGCGGCGGTTCGATCTCCACCAGCCCCTTGCCCAGCGCCCTGATGACCCGCCAGCCGCCGATGTAGGTGCCCAGCGCGATGGCCGTGGCGCAGGAGGCGATCACCCAGTCCGGCGCCTTCGCCCCGGCGCTCAGGGTGCCGCTGGCGATCAGGGCCAGCGTGATGACGCCCATGGTCTTCTGGGCGTCGTTGGTGCCGTGGGCGAGCGAGACCATGCAGGCCGACCCGACCTGACCGCTCCGGAAGCCCCGCGTGCGCGGGCCCTCGGAGACGTCGCGGGTGACGCGGTAGACGAGGTAGGTGCCGAGCGCGGCGACCGAGCCCGCGATGAACGGCGACAGGGCGGCCGGCACGATCACCTTGGCGACGAGGCCCTGCCACTTGACGGCGGAGGCCCCGGCCGCCGCCATGGTCGCCCCGACCACGCCGCCGATCAGCGCGTGCGAGGAGCTCGACGGGATCCCGACGTACCAGGTCGTCAGGTTCCACAGGATGCTGCCCGTCAGGCCCGCCATGACCACGGTCAGCGTCACGTCCTGGCTCTGCACCAGACCGCTGGCGATCGTCGCGGCGACCGCGGTCGACAGGAAGGCGCCCACCAGGTTCAGCACCGCCGAGACGCCGACCGCGACACGCGGCGGGAGGGCGCCGGTGACGATCGAGGTCGCCATGGCGTTGCCGGTGTCGTGAAACCCGTTGGTGAAGTCGAAACCGAGCGCGGTGACCACCACCAGCGCCAGAACCACGTCATTGCCGGTCACGCGTCCGAACCTAACCCGCCGGCCGCCGCCGCCCCGGTCCCCCGCCACCCGTACGGGGCCGGGCGGTGGAGGACACCATCCGATCGGACCAGCACACCGTGGAACCGGAGCGGAGCGCACAGAACGGAAGCACTACTCGGTCAATAATTGAGTGTCGCCGACCACTTTGGGACTGGTAGCGTCCCGGACGTGGCAAAGCTGAACCAGATCATCGCCGTTGAAAAGGGCGTCAAGTCCAAGTCCTTCCAGGAGCTGACGCAGGCCCACCAGGACCTGCAGAAGCCCGCGCTGCTGGCCGGGATCTCCCGCACCTACCAGCCCAAGGACGAGGAGGGCGAGCAGCTGCCGCCGGAGTCGACCCGTGTGCAGCTGAAGGCCGAGGACATCCTGCGGTCCACCGCGCAGACCCTCACCCGGCTCTTCGACGTGACGGCCACCAAGGACTGGGCCAACATCGGTGCCAGCGCCGATGTGGTGGTCGACGGCCAGGTGCTCCTCGCCCGGGTGCCGGTGCCGTACCTGCTCTTCCTGGAGAAGCAGCTCACCGACCTGTTCACCTTCGTGAAGAAGCTCCCGGTGCTGGACGCCTCCGAGTCCTGGAACCTCGACCCGTCCACCGACGCCTGGAAGACCGAGCCGGTGCGCACCATCCGGACCAAGAAGGTGCCGCGCAACCACGTCAAGGCCGAGGCCACCGAGAAGCACCCGGCCCAGGTCGAGGTCTACTACGAGGACATCGCGGTCGGCTACTGGACCACGGTCAAGTTCTCCGGCGCGCTGCCGGCCCGCCGGGTGAACGAGCTCGCCGAGCGGGTGGAGAAGCTCCAGCAGGCGGTCAAGTTCGCCCGCGAGGAGGCCAACGCGGTCGAGGTCACCGACCAGCGGGTCGGCGACGCCGTCTTCGGCTACCTCTTCCGGTAGCCCCATGATCGCCCGCCCGGGGAGCCGGGCGGGTGCACCGAGCGCGTCGAACACCCTGTCCGGGAGACCGGGCGGGTGCGCTGCACGGTGCGAAAAGCTGACACTGACGTTGAAGCTGACCAGAGGTCCCAGTGGAGGTTCGAGTCCTCCCCCCGGCACCACCGGCCGGGGTAGCCCAAGCAGGCAGAGGCAGACCCCTTGAATCTCAGACTCTCGCTCCAGTCTCAGCATTCGCCGCCGAACACCGGATCGACCGGGTGCGGACGAATATCGACGAATGCAGGTTCAAGTCCTGTCTGTGCCGCTCCGTGGCACGGTAGTTCAAAGGTAGAACGCGTCGATTTCAACCTGATCCGCGACCCTTAAACGTGCCGGTGTGCGCAATTGGGCGGCAAACAGGGGCCCGGGAGCTGGCTACGCTCCCGGGTCCTCTCGCGTTCCCGGGGCGCGGCCCCGGCAGGACCACCACTACGGCCGGCACACCCCGGCCCGCCGCCGGCGGCGGAGGAGGGCCGCGCGGAGGGCCAGGCGGAGGCGGCCGGTGGTCGGGCGGCCGGCGAGGACGGCCTCGAAGCGGCGGTGATCGCGGACCGCACGGAGCACCGCGACATCGTGGGTACCGGGGGCCGGCGGGGCCGGCTCGGCGTGCTGGGCGGCCCGGTAGCTGTCGAAGAGGTGCTGCTGCAGTGCGTTCATGCGCCCACCGTGCACCCCGGCGGCCCCACAAGTCCCGTCGATTGACGGCCCCCGTCAAATGACGGGACGGCTCCCCCCGCCCGACCCGGCGCCGCGGCGGCCAGGCACCATGGAGGGGTGAGCGTGACCATTGACATCACCGGACTGCCGCACGAGCGGATCACCTTCTGCCCCTCGCCCCTGGCCGAACTGAGCAACGCGCTGCACGCGCTGGCCGAGCCCGCTCACCACTCCCGGCTGCACGCGTGGACGACGACGACCTCCGCCGCACTCAAGCCGGAACTGGCCGACCGGCTGCTCGAAGCCGACTTCATGTGGCGGTCGACGCGCTCCGACTTCCTGATGCCGGCCCGGCCCCGGGAGACCCTCACCGAGGAACTGGACGACCTCGACCGCATGGAAGACGAGAAGTTCGTCGGCGCGGCGCTGGAGATCTCGTGCAGCATCAGCCACTACCCCAAGGGGCTGCCGTCGCCCCTGGTCGACGCGTGGTCGCGGCGCCGCGCGCTCGACCTGGCGGCGGCGCGCGGCCCGCGCCAGGCGGCCTTCGTCGAGCGGATGCTCGCCGAACCCACCGCCACGCGCGCGTGGATCCGGCGCCTCCTGGAGGACTGCGAACAGGCGTTCTTCGCCGACACCTGGCGCCGGGTCCGCGTCCAGCTCGCCGCCGACGCCCAGCACAAGACCGAGCTGCTGCGCCGCAAGGGCCTGGCGGAGGCGCTCACGGCCGCGTCACCGGCGCTGAGCCTGGAGGAGGACGAGCACGGCAGTCGCATCGTCGTCGACAAGCTCGTCCACGGCCGCACCGAGGCCCGCGGCGCCTCCCTCACCCTGATACCGACCGTCTTCGGCTGGCCGCACCTCTTCACCCTGTACGGGCCGGGCTGGCAGCCCGTGATCCAGTACCCGGCGGCCGCCCACGAGGTCGGCGGCGCCGAGCCGGTGGAGACGGTCAAGCTGCGCCTGGACGCGCTGACCCACCCCATGCGGATGAGCCTGTGCCGCAACCTCGCGCGCGGCGCGTACTCGACCAGCGAGCTGGCCGACGCCTACGGCATCACCGCCCCGGAGGTCTCCCGCCATCTCACCGTGCTGAAGAAGGCCGGGCTGGTCATCACCCGGCGCCGGGGCCGCTACGTCCTCCACCAGCTCGACATCTCGGTCGTGGCCCGGCTCGGCAGCGACTTCCTGGAGTCCGTGCTGCGGTGAGGACGGCCGGGCGGCCGGACGCCAGGCGGGGCGGGGGGCGGGCCGCCGCGACGGGCGGATCGGCCCGGCACCCCGTACCGCCACCACCCGCCCGCCCGCGCGTCAGGCCCAGGGCTCCCCCGGACGGGTGCCACCGCCGAGGACGAGCAGCGCCTCTCCCGTGGACAGGTCGCCCGGCCGCCGTACGGACCTGCCGTAGGCACTCGCCGCGTTGCCGAGCGCGAGGAGGGCCTCCGCACTCGGCCGCGCGGCCCGGTCGGGACGGAGGCGGTCGGCCGCCAGCCGGGAGAGCCGGGCGATCGTCTCGCACGCGCGGACCGACACGTTGCGAAGGAACTCCCCGACGCGCCGGTCGTCGAGGAGACGGCCCGCGGACGCGCCGGCCCGTTCGGCGAGCGTGTCCCAGACGCGGGAGACGGCGTCACGAACGGTGCGAAGCTGCTGCCACTCGGGGACGGCGCGAAGGGCGAGGGCGTGCCGGTCGACGGCGCGGAGTGCGGCGTTCACCGCCATCGCTCCGCTCCTCGTGCCCACGTGCCCCGTCCCGTCGGCGGCGGGCGCTTCCGATGCGTCGGGGAGCGCGGCGACGTGCTGCCAGTGGACCTGGAGCGCCTCCACATCGGCCTCAAGAACCGCTCGCAGATCCCCGGCGGTACTCCGCCCCTCGGGCACGGCCTCCTTCCAGGCCTCCGCCACCTCGTACAGCTGCGCTCTGAGGTCCGGCAGGTCGGCGCCTTCCGCGGCCTGCTGCTCCTCCGTCCGCGCCAGGGGCAACTCCACGCCCCACAGGGGGAGTTCATCCCCGGACGGCGTTTCCTCGACGGCTTCGACCGAGCTCTGGCCCGCACTGGCGACTGACTCGCCGCGACCCGCTCCAGGACCGACAGCGGCGTTCTCCGGTGAATTCACTGAGCGCATTCTCCAACTTCCGGACGACGAAGGGTCATGGCTGCCTCTCTGCCCTCGCGCAGGAAGGAGCGTTCGACACGAGCAGCACTCCCGAGGCGCTGAACTCACCTGGTGTAACAGCTCTGTTGAGGGTTGTCGACCGATGCGACCGACGTGTCTCCGACTCCCGGTCCAAACCGCCCGCGGGGGTGTGATTCCGGCTTTTCCAGCCAAGTGGTTGCCGCCGTGACGCTTTCCCGACCATATGCCCGGGTGGATCCCGTGACCGTGGGTGATGACCCTACTCGGCTCAGCGGGGATTGCCGGGCACCACCGGGCCCGGAAGGCTGGGAGCCCGGGGGAAGCACCCGGAACGCCAGGAGTCTTCGCGCATGTCCCCGAAAACGATCGCCGCCGTCGCCGTGGGCCTCGCCGGCACCATCGCCCTCGGAGCGGCCGGCTGCCTCGCCCTGCCCGCCGCCTCCGTCCTCCAGGACGCGGCCGTCGACGGCCCTGGTCCACCCCGAGCAGTTGTCCAGCGGGGACCGCCGACTGGTCGGCGAGCCGACCTACGGCTACCCGGACCGCCCAGGCGGCCGACCGTCACGTCGGCCTGTGCGGCCGGCGGCCGAGCAGCGACCCGGACGTCACCCACTTCCTGCTGCAGGCCGGGATCGACTCGATCTTCGTCACCCCGGACAGCTCCGCCGCCGTGAAACGTGCCGTGGCCGAGGCCGAGCAGGAGTGGCCCGCCATCCGGGGCAGCCCCGCATGCCGGCGGCCTGGTGCCCGCCGAGACTGGGCACCGGGCTCCCGGCTTTCGGAAGGAGAGCGTGATGGCGGTGTCACCGCTGTCGGCACCTGTCGATCTCAACCATCCCGGGCACTACGTCCACTGGGGAATGGTGCAGATCTCGGTGGCGAACCTGATCGTGATCGGCGTGATAGTGCTGCTCTTCGTGGTCGCGCTGCTGCTGCCGTTCCCGAAGGGACGGCGCCGCGATGACTAGCTGGACGGGCGCGGTGCGGCGGTTCGCGTCCGTCGGCTGCCTCCGGAGAAGCTGCTGCCGGACACTCAGCCGGCGTACATGGCCTCGTGGGTCTACCTCTTCGGTGTACTCACGGTGTCCTCGCTGGTGGTGGTGCTGGTCTCCGGCGGGATCCTGGCGCTGAAGGGCCCGGGGTGGTGGCATGCCTCCGCCGTCGGGAAGTACGTGAACAGCGTGCACCTGTGGAGCGCCGAACTGTTCATGGCGTTCATGGTGATCCACTTGTGGGGCAAGTTCTTCATGGCCGCCTGGCGGGGGCGACGGGCGCTGACCTGGGTGACCGGTGCGGTCACCTTCCTGGCCTCGATCGCCACGGCCTTCACCGGTTACGTGGTGCAGCAGAACTTCGACCCGCAGTGGATCTCCGGGCAGGCCAAGGACGCACTCAACGCTGTCGGGATCGGCGCCTGGTTCAACGTCCTGGACTTCGGCCAGATGCTGATGTGGCACATCGTGCTCTTCCCCCTCGTGCTGGTGCTGTTGACGGCCTGGCAGATCCTGCTGGTACCAGATCGACCCGTTCAAGACCTCGAGCAGCAGGGCGCGGGTGTTTGGGTGTCTCCATCGGTCCGAAGCAGCCGTAGCAGCCCCACGCGTACGCTGAGCAGATGGCGCCGCATCCGGCCACTGCGGGCCGGCAGTGTGCGCGAAGGCCGCCCGGTCCTCGCGCCGGTGCAGCCGGTAGGTGCCCGCCTCGGCCTCGACGCCCCAGCCGTGCGGCAGGTCGTCCGCCGAGGACAGCTCGGCGAGGACGATCGCCCCGTCCCGGGCGGTAGGACCGATCACGGTGAAGCCGCGCTGCCGCAGGGCGTCCACCAGCGCGGCGAGGCCCTGTTCGCCCAGCTCCGCAAGTGCTGCGCTGGTGTTCATCGGAGGATTCCCCGGGCTGCTTTCCGGTGCCGCCCGGGGTGGGCGGCCCGAGTACTTCCCCTGTCAGCCGCTTCCCGGGATTCCGCACGGGCCGCACGGCCCCGCCTGAAGGCCAGGGCCCACCGGCCTGCGGCACGGGCCCGACCGGCCCTCCCCGGCCGCACGGCGGCGGCCGACGATGGGGGTGCTGAAGGCTTCACACAGAGCCGGTGACGGCGCCGGCCCAGGC
The DNA here is from genome assembly GCF_042724755.1 of Kitasatospora sp. NPDC127067. Lineage (NCBI taxonomy): Bacteria > Bacillati > Actinomycetota > Actinomycetes > Kitasatosporales > Streptomycetaceae > Kitasatospora > Kitasatospora sp. NPDC127067. The sequence goes on from NZ_JBHXEM010000022.1 coordinate 14,076, forward strand.
CGAACGGAGACCGCGATGAACGGCTTCGAAACCCGCCGCCCCGTGATCGTGGGTGTCGACCGCTCCGAGGCGAGCCGCTGGGCCGTGCGCTGGGCGGCGGACGAGGCCTCCGGGCGCGGCCTGCCGTTGCAGCCCCTGCACACCCAGGAGTGGCCGACCGGAGGTCCGGAGGGGGAAGCGGGCCACCACTGGGCCGTCGGCCTCCGGGCCGCCCGAAGGCCTCTCCGGCCCCGGACCGGTCGTGGTCGGAGTGGACGGCTCGGAGGCCTCCCGGGCCGCGATCGGCTTCGCCTTCGAGGAGGCCGCACTCGCCGGAGCCGACATCCAGGCCGTGGAGGTCCGGCGGCCCGCCGACGCCGCACGGCCGGACCTGGTCGAGGAGTCCCTGGTGGACCTGTCCGAGTCCCTGGCCGGCTGGGTAGGCCCACCTGCCGACGCCCGACCACCCGACCACGAACGAGCCGCAACCCATCACGCTGGAGACCGTCATGGCCAGTGACCTGCTCAGAGGATTCCCCTTCGGCTACCGGTGGCCGTCCCTGCCGGAGCTCTTCGAGAACTTCCCCGTCGACCTCCGCATGCCCGTCGGTGAGCACATGATCCACATCGAGGACTCCGAGACCGACGGCGTCTACCAACTCAAGGCCGAACTCCCCGGCGTCGACCCCGACAGGGACATCACGATCAGCGTCGACGACGGCATCCTGACCATCCGGGCCGAACGCACCGAGGAGAAGAAGGACAAGCAGCGCTCCGAGTTCCGCTACGGCTCGTTCACCCGCAGCGTCCGGCTGCCCGTCGGCGTCCGCGAGGAGGACGTCACCGCCGCCTACGACAAGGGCGTCCTGACCGTCCGCGCACCGATCGGCGAACCCAGGAAGCCCGCCCGCACGATCGAGATCACCCGAGGCGGTCGGCCCGACCGACCGGACAGCCCCGAACCCGACCCGGCCCGGGAGGACCGGCCATGAGCACGACGACCACGACTCCGATGCACACCAAGCGGTGGACCCTGCGCCTCGACCTCTTCGAGCAGGGTGACACCACGAAGGCCCACGCCGTTCTCAACACCGGCGACAACACCTTGGAGTCCCGCACCACCGCCCGCCGCAACCCGAACGATCCCGCCGTCCCCGAGATCGGCGACGAGTACGCCGCCGCCCGCGCCCTCATCGACCTCGGTCATCGACTCCTCCGTGCCGGCCTCTCCGACTCGGCTGCGAACGACCAATCCATCGCGGGCTGAGCAGGCCGGTCGAGTTCGCGACGTTCCGCGAACCGTGGCAGCCCGAGATCATGCGGCAGGGGGCGACTACGTCCTGTCGGGCCGCTCGCCGCCGCCCCCTCCTCCGCCGGGGTTCAGTGGCGGTCGCCGAGGGCGAAGAGCAGGATGACGAAGCCGGCGAACAGGTGGGTGCCGAGGATGTAGATCCCGGCCCGGATGAGCATGGCCTTGCGCCGGCTCTTCTCCTCGGAGGTGGCATCGTTGCTCATGGCCGGTGTTCCTCGGGTCGGGTGGGCAGGGCAGTCGTGGCGGGCCGTGGGCGGTTCACCCCTGGGGCTCCCGGGGTGCGGTCATCGGTCGGTTCCCTTCCATGGCATGGCGTCGGCCAGGACGCCGGTGGTGTGCAGTTCGGCGCGGGCGTAGGCGATGGCCTCGGGGGTGTGGCCGAAGACCCGCCCCGCGGTGTTCAGGCCGTCCAGGACGCCGAGGGCGTCCAGGGTGCGCCGGTGGCCTTCCTTCACTCCGGAGACCAGGACGAGGATGCCGCGCCGCTCCAGCTTGCCTATCGCATCCCCCAGCACCAAGGCACCGGTGGAGTCGATGGCGGTGACCCGGGACAGGCGCAGGATGACGGCCTTGACGTCGGTGGTCTCGGCGAGTTGGAGCAGGAAACGGTGGGCGGCGGCGAAGAACACCGGGCCGTCTATCCGGTACGCGGCTATGTGCTCGGCGAGGAGTGCCTGCTCCTCCTCGTGGTGGTCGGCGGGCGGCAGACCGTCGTGCAGCGGCACCTGCTGGAGCCTCGCGGAGCGGGCGACCTGACGCAGGGCCAGGATCCCGGCCACGGCCAGGCCGACGATGACGGCGGTGACCAGGTCGAAGGCGAGGGTGGCGGCGGCGGTGAGGACCAGGACGGCGGCCTCGCCGCGGCCGCTGCGGGCGAGCGCCCGCAGCGAGGCGACCTCGACCATCCGCACCGCTGTGGCGATCAGGACACCGGCGAGGGCGGCCAACGGGATGTCCTCCACGAGGGGTGCGGCGGCGAAGACGACCACGGCGAGCACGACGGCGTGGACCAGGGCGGCGAGCGGGGAAGCCGCGCCGGAGCGGACGTTGACGGCGGTGCGGGCGATCGCGCCGGTGGCGGCGACACCACCGAACAGCGGAGCGACCAGATTCGCCACTCCCTGGCCGAACAACTCCCGGTCACTGTCGTGGCGTTCGCAGACGCTCATCGCGTCGGCGGCGGTCGCCGACATCAGCGACTCCAGCGCCGCCAGGGCGGCGACCGCGAGGGCGGCGGTCAGCAGGTGCGGAACGGTGCCGAGGTCGACGAAGCCCAGGGACGGCAGTGGCAACCCGGCCGGGAGGTGGCCGATGGTCGCCACGTCCAGATGGACGGAGCGGGCCGCCAGGGTCGCGGCGGCGACGGCGATCAGCGAAAACGGGATGCCGGGGCGCACCCGGGCTCCGACCAGCATCACGGCGGCGACGCCGAGCGCCAGCGCGAGCGCCGCCGGGTGCGGGTGGCGGACGGAGTCGGCGACGGCCCGGGCCGCGACGACCACGACGTTCTCCGCGTCACCCTTCTCCATGCCGAGGGCGGCCGGCACTTGCTGGAGCCCGATCACTCCGGCGATGCCGAGGGTGAAGCCCTCCACCACCGGGGCGGGGACGTAGGCCATGAAGCGGCCGGCCCCGCCGATGGCAAGGACGATCAGCAGCAGACCGGCGATCAGGCCGACGGTCAGCACGCCGGAGGTGCCGTACTGGTGGACGATCGGGACCAGGACGACGGTCATGGCCCCGGTGGGTCCGCTGACCTGGAGGTTGGAGCCGCCGAATATCGCGGCCAGCGCCCCGGCGACCACTGCGGTGGCCAGTCCGGCCTCGGCACCGGCGCCGGAGGCGACACCGAAGCCGAGCGCGAGCGGCAGGGCCACGATCGCCACGGTCAGGCCGGCCAGGAGATCCTTGCGGGGCGAGCGGCCCATGGTGGCGAGGGTCGCGCGGTCCGGCAGGACGGCCCGGACGCGATCAGCGGCCCGGCCTGTCAGGGTGCTCCGGGTGGCACTCACGCGCTCTTCTCCTGAGTGCCACGCACGGCGGCCTCACGCAATTCGGCGAGCAGCGTCTCCTGGTCGGTGATCATCTCGGTGAGGATGCGGCGCGCGGCGCGCAGCAGCTCGGCGACGTCCGGGGTGCTCAATGCGTAGACCACCGTGTTGCCCTCGCGGCTGGCCGTGACCAGGTTGCTGCGGCGCAGGACACCGAGCTGCTGGGAGAGGCTGGACGGCTCGATCTCGATCGCGGCGAGCAACTCGCGCACCGGGAGCGGCCCGTCCTGGAGCAGTTCCAGCACGCGGATGCGCGCCGGGTGACCGAGCGTGCGGAAGAACTCCGCCTTGGCCTGGTAGAGCGGGACGGCCATGCTCAGTCCTCTTCCTCTTCCTCGGCGGCGCACTCGACCTCGATGCCGTGGTGGGCGGCGATCCGCAGGAGCTGCCTGACGCGTCCGGCGTACGCCTGGGCGCCGTCCTCGTCAGCGGCCGCCCGAGCGCTTGCCCGCTGCCTGCGGGCTTCTGCGATCTGCTCGCGAAGCTCCTGGTCGAAAACGTCGCTCATGCGCCCCTCCTTGCCGCGGGCGCTGCCGCGCACGGCCACACTCCTACCGGATACAGAACAACATAATCTATTGACTTGAAGAATTCTTCAAGTTGCGATCGTTGGGGATCGGCGTCGACCGGCTCGACCTCACTGTCGAGCAGGGCGAGGTGTTCGGGCTCCTCGGTCCCAACGGAGCCGGGAAGACCACCGCCATCCGCTGCCTGACGGGCCTGCTGCGGCCCAGTCGGCGGCCGCCAGGCTCGCCTCGGAGGTGTCGATACCGACGGTGACGGGAAGGTCCACGGTGGTTGTCTCCTCAATGACAGCCCCCCTGATCCTCGGTCAGGAACCCCAGGTCCAGTCTGCTACCTCGGGCAGGTCGGTGCCGTGTTCACGGATCCGTGCGACGCGGTGCTCGCCTTCGCCTTCCGGCACGCGGCCGGCACCGGCGCCGCCCTGCGGGTGATGGAGAGCCGGGACACCTTCCGCGGCCCGTACGCGACGGCGGCGCCGGTGGACCGGTGGGAGATCGGGGAGTCCCTGGCGGCCGCCGAACAGGTGCGGCTGCAGGACGCCCTGGCGCGCTGGCAGGACAAGTTCCCCACGGTCCGTACCGAGGCGGAGGTGTGCGCCTGGAGCGCGAGCAGGATGCTCGTGGAAGCCTCCCGTACCGCCTCGCTGGTCGTCCTCGGCCGGCGCGCTCCCAAGCACCCGATGGCCGGACCTCGACTGGGGCCGGTGGCCCAGTCCGTGCTCCACCACGCCCACGGCCCGGTCGCCGTCGTACCGCACGACTGAACCGTCCACCGGGTCCCGGCCGCGGGACCAACCGCGCGCCGGGCCCGGGACCTTCGGCCGCAAGCGGGTCCCATTGGTCGGATCCCCCGGCGCGCGGCACGAGGAAGCCTTGAGGAGAAGGCGCACGGCACCCGCCCGGCGCCCTGAGCTCGGACGCTGATCCGGAGAGGTAGCCCACTATGGCACGTCGCCCGCAACGCGAGTCGAAGGCGGCTCCCGCGAGCAACAGCCTTCCCAGCCTCACCCCCCAGCCGCCTACCGCCGTCGACACACTGGTCGCCTCCGCCCTGGAGTCCCTGCAGGAATACGCCTCGTTCACGCAGGAACAGGTCGATCACATCGTCAAGAAGGCCTCGCTGGCAGCGCTGGCCGAGCACACCGGGCTCGCCGTGCTGGCCGTGGAGGAGACCGGGCGCGGCGTGTTCGAGGACAAGGCGGTGAAGAACGTCTTCGCGTGCGAGAACGTCACCCACGTGATGGCCCGGACGAAGACGGTCGGGGTGGTGTACCGCGACGAACTCGACGGCATCGTGGAGATCGCCGAGCCGGTCGGCGTGGTCGCCGGTATCACCCCGGTGACCAACCCGACCTCCACCACGATCTTCAAGTGCCTGCTCGCGCTCAAGACCCGCAACCCGATCGTGTTCGCCTTCCACCCCTCGGCCCAGCGCTGCTCGGCCGAGGCGGCCCGGATCGTGCGGGACGCGGCGGTGGCGGCCGGCGCCCCCGCGCACTGCATCCAGTGGATCGCGGAACCGTCCATGGACGCCACCCACGCCCTGATGAACCACCCGGACGTCGCCACCATCCTGGCCACCGGCGGCAACGCGATGGTGCGGGCCGCGTACTCCTGCGGCAAGCCGGCGCTGGGCGTCGGCGCGGGCAACGTCCCCGCGTACGTGGAGAGGAGCGCGGACCTGAAGCGGGCGGTGAACGACATCGTGCTGTCGAAGTCCTTCGACAACGGCATGATCTGCGCCTCCGAGCAGGCCGTCGTCCTCGACGCGGAGATCCGGGAGGCGGCGCTCGCCGAGTTCCGGAAGCTGAAGGCGCACCACGCGAGCGCCGAGGAGAAGGCGCTGCTGGAGCGGTACCTGTTCGGGGCCGGGGACGGTACGGCGTGCGCCGGCGACCGTTTGAACGCCGAGGTGGTGGGCCGCTCGGCGGCGCGGGTCGCGCAGGCGGCGGGCTTCGAGGTACCGGCCGACACCTCGGTGATCCTCGTCGACTGCGAGCGGGTCGGCCCCTCGGAGCCGCTGACCCGCGAGAAGCTCTGCCCGGTCCTGGCCGTACTCACCGCCCGCTCCCGCGCGGAGGGCGTCGAACTGGCCTCTGCCATGGTGGAGTTCAACGGCCTCGGGCACTCGGCGGCGGTGCACACCGAGGACGAGGCGTTCGTCGAGGAGTTCGGGCACGCGGTCAAGGCCTGCCGGATCATCTGGAACGCGCCCAGCTCGCAGGGCGGCATCGGCGACGTCTACAACGCCTTCACGCCCTCGTTGACCCTGGGCTGCGGCAGCTACGGGCACAACTCGGTCTCCGGGAACGTGTCGACGCTGAACCTCGTCAACATCAAGCGGATCGGGCGGCGCAACACCAACATGCAGTGGTTCAAGGTCCCGCCGAAGATCTACTTCGAGCGCAACTCCGTCAAGTACCTGGCGAGCATGCCCCGCGCGCACCGCATCGTCGTCGTGACCGACCGGACCATGGTGGACATCGGCCACCTGGAGCGGATCCGCAGTGTGCTCGACCGCCGCCGCGACCCGGTCGAGGTACGGGTCATCGACTCCGTCGAGCCGAACCCGAGCATCGACACCGTCCGCAAGGGCGCCGCCCTGATGCGCGAGTTCGCGCCGGACACCATCATCGCCCTGGGCGGTGGCTCACCGATGGACGCGGCCAAGGTGATGTGGCTGATGTACGAGCACCCCGAGGTGGAGTTCGCGGACCTGAAGGAGAAGTTCTTCGACATCCGCAAGCGTGCCTTCACCTTCCCCGACCTCGGCGAGAAGGCCAAGCTGGTCTGCATCCCCACCACCTCGGGCACCGGCAGTGAGGTCACCCCCTTCGCCGTCATCACCGACACCGCCACCGGCCAGAAGTACCCGCTCGCGGACTACGCGCTCACCCCGAGCGTGGCCATCGTCGACCCGGCCCTGACCACCGGCCTCCCGAAGCACGTCACCGCCGACACCGGTTTCGACGCGCTCACCCACTGCATCGAGACCTACGTCTCCGTCTACGCCAACGACTTCACCGACGGACTCGCGCTCCAGGGCATCCGGCTGATCTTCGACAACCTGGAGCGCGCGGTGCTGAACGGAGCGGACGACCCCTTCGCCCGCGAGCGGATGCACAACGCCGGCACGATCGCCGGAATGGCCTTCGGCTCCGCCTTCCTCGGCGCCGTACACGCCATGGCCCACACCCTCGGCGCGACATTCCACATCGCCCACGGCCGCACCAACGCCCTGCTGCTGCCGCACGTGATCCGCTGGAACGGCGCCGCCCCGGCCAAGGTCACCGGCTGGCCCAAGTACCGGAGCTACACCGCCCCCGAGCGCTACCAGGCGATCGCCCGGATGCTCGGCCTGCCGGCCGTCACTCCCGAACAGGGCGTCGAATCCCTCGCCGCGGCGGTCGAGGACCTGCGGGACAGGGCCGGCATCCCGCGCTCCTTCAAGGCCGCCGGAGTCGACGAGGCCGCGTTCCTGGCGGCCCTCCCCCAGCAGGCCATGAACGCCTACGAGGACCAGTGCGCCCCCGCCAACCCCCGGATGCCGATGCTCGCCGACATGCAGCAGCTGATGCGCCGCGCCTACTACGGCGACCAGGCCTGAGAGGACACCGAGATGACCACCTCGCAGCACGAGCGGACCGCACTCGCCTGGGACGGCTTCCGGGGCGGACCGTGGCGGGACACCGTCGACGTCCGCGACTTCATCCAGCGCAACTACACCCCGTACGAGGGCGGGGCCGACTTCCTCACCGGCCCCACCGAACGGACGACCGACGTGTGGCGGCAGATCACCGACCGCTTCCCCGAGGAACGCGCCAAGGGCGTGTACGACGTCGCGTACGACATCCCGGCCGGCATCACGGCGCACGCGCCCGGATACATCGACCGCGAGAAGGAGCTGATCGTCGGCCTGCAGACCGACGCCCCGCTGAAGCGAGCGATCATGCCGTACGGCGGCTGGCGGATGGTGGCCGGCGCGCTGCGGACCTACGGGTACCCGGTCGACCCGGAGCTGGAGAAGGTCTTCACCCGGTACCGCAAGACCCACAACGACGGCGTGTTCGACGCCTACACGCCCGAGATCCTCGCGGCCCGCAGGGCCGGCGTCATCACCGGGCTCCCGGACGCCTACGGCCGCGGCCGGATCATCGGCGACTACCGGCGCGTCGCCCTGTACGGCGTGGACCGGCTGGTCGAGGCCAAGCTCGCCGAGAAGACCGAGCTGGACGCGCCGCCCACCGACCCGGCGCGGCTGGAGGAGACCATCCGCGAGCGCGAGGAACTCGCCGAACAGATCCGCGCACTGGGCGAGCTCAAGGAGATGGCCTCGGCGTACGGGTACGACGTCTCCGGCCCCGCCGCGACCGCCCGCGAGGCGATCCAGTGGCTGTACTTCGGCTACCTCGCGGCCGTCAAGGAGCAGAACGGCGCCGCCATGTCGCTCGGCCGCACCTCGACATTCCTCGACGTCTACCTCCAACGTGACCTCGCGGCCGGGCTCCTCATCGAACAGCAGGCCCAGGAACTGGTGGACGACTTCGTCATCAAACTGCGGATCGTCCGCTTCCTGCGCACCCCCGAGTACGACGAACTGTTCTCCGGCGACCCGACATGGGTCACCGAATCGATCGGCGGCATCGGCACCGACGGCCGCACCCTCGTCACCCGGACCTCCTTCCGCTACCTTCAGACCCTCTACAACCTGGGCCCGGCGCCCGAGCCCAACATGACGGTCCTCTGGTCACCGCGACTCCCCGAGGGTTTCAAGGAGTTCTGCGCCCGCGTCTCCATCGACACCTCCTCGCTCCAGTACGAGTCCGACGACCTCATGCGCCCCCGCTTCGGCGACGACACCGCCATCGCCTGCTGCGTCTCCGCCATGGAGGTCGGCAAGCAGATGCAGTTCTTCGGCGCCAGGGTCAACCTCGCCAAAACCCTCCTCTACGCGATCAACGGCGGGCGGGACGAACTGACCGGCGCCCAGGTCGGGCCCCCGACCGCCCCGGTGGGCGGCGCGGTGCTCGACTACGACGAGGTGCTGGCCCGCTTCGACGAGCAGCTGGAGTGGCTCGCCGGGACGTACGTCCACGCGCTCGACGTCATCCACTACATGCACGACAGGTACGCCTACGAGCGGATCGAGATGGCCCTGCACGATCGGGCCGTCCGGCGCACCATGGCCTGCGGCATCGCCGGGCTCGCGGTGGCCGCCGACTCGCTGTCCGCGATCAGGTACACCAAGGTCCGTCCGGTGCGCGACGAGACCGGACTGGTGACCGACTACCTGGTCGAGGGCGACTACCCGGCGTACGGCAACAACGACGACCGGGCCGACGCGATCGCCGTCCGGCTGGTCGAGGACTTCATGACCAAGGTGCGCAAGCACCCCGCCTACCGGGGCGCCGAACACACCCAGTCCGTCCTGACCATCACCTCGAACGTCGTCTACGGCAGGAAGACCGGCAACACCCCGGACGGGCGGCGGGCCGGCGAGCCGTTCTCCCCGGGCGCCAACCCGATGAACGGGCGCGACGCCCACGGCTACGTGGCCAGCGCGCTCTCGGTCGCGAGGCTCCCCTACGCGCACGCCGAGGACGGCATCTCGCTCACCAACACCGTGACCCCGGAGGCGCTCGGCCGCACCCCCGAGGAGCGGGTCCGCAACCTGGTCGGCGTGCTGGACGGCTACACCACGTGCCACGGCTTCCACATGAACGTCAACGTCCTCGACCGGGACACCCTGCTGGACGCCATGGACCACCCGGAGAAGTACCCGCAGCTCACCATCCGGGTCAGCGGCTACGCGGTCAACTTCGTCCGGCTCACCCGCGAGCAGCAACTCGACGTGATCGGCCGCACGTTCCACGACGCACTGTAGCCTCGCCACCCGCTCGCGGTGGCGGCGCCCCCCCCCCCCCCCCCCCGCCCCCCCCCCCCCCCCCCCCGGAGCCCCCCCCCCCCCCCCCCGCCAGGGG